>JACMRO010000264.1 GCA_014376425.1 Rubritepida sp. | reverse complement strand
TGACGCATCTGCTGTACGGCCTGGCGCGCTATGCCCCGCCGCCCGGCCCCCGCACCGCCGATCCACGCGTCGTGCGGCCGGAGGAAGCCGCACTGACCGGCTTCGTATTCAAGATCCAGGCCAACATGGACCCAAATCATCGCGACCGCGTGGCCTTCGTGCGGCTGTGCAGCGGGCGGCTGACCAAGGGCATGCGCCTGAAGCAGGTCCGCACCGGCAAGCAGGTGCCGGTCAACGCGCCGCTGTTCTTCTTCGCCAAGGATCGCCAGGTGGCCGAGGAGGCGTGGCCGGGCGACGTCGTGGGTATCGCCAACCACGGCACCCTGCGAATCGGCGACACGCTGACCGAAGGGGAAAACCTCAACTTTCGCGGCGTGCCCAGCTTCGCGCCGGAAATTTTGCGCAATATCCGGCTGGAAGACCCGATGCTGGCCAAGAAGCTGCGTACGGCGCTGGATCAGCTGGCCGAGGAGGGGGTGGTGCAGCTGTTCCGCCCGCTGGATGGCTCGCCGCCGGTGGTGGGCGTGGTGGGGCAGCTGCAGCTGGATGTGCTGCAGTCGCGCCTCAAGGTCGAATACGGCGTGCCGGCGGGCTTTGACGCCACCATGTGGAACGAGGTGCGCTGGGTGACCGGCGAAAAGACGGAGGTCGCGCGCTTTGGCGAAACGCATCGGCGGGACGCGGCGGCGGATCATGATGGCGCCGTGGTGGGCTTCTTCGCCAGCGCCTGGCGACTGGGCAAGGCCGGCGAGGATTTCCCTGCGCTGACCTTCCACAAGGTGCGGGAACAGCACGGCGTATGATCGATTTCTCGGCCCTGCACGTGCTGGTCGTGGGCGATGTCATGCTCGACCGGTATTTGTATGGCGCGGTGGATCGGGTTTCGCCCGAGGCGCCGGTGCCCGTGCTGGCCCGGGCGCGCGAAGTGGCGATGCCCGGCGGCGCGGGCAACGTGGCGCGCAACGTCACCGCGCTGGGCGCGCGGGCGACGCTGGTCGGGCTGGTCGGGCGTGGTGGCGTGCTGCGGGGCGAGATCGCGCGCGCGGGGATCGGGGACCGGTTGGTCGAGAGTGCCACGCGCCCGACCACCGAGAAGCTGCGCGTCATCGCCGGCCAGCAGCAGATGCTGCGCATTGACGACGAGGCAACCGGGCCGCTGAGCCCCGAAGAGGAAGCCGGGCTGCTTGCGGCGCTGGACGCGGCGCTGGCGACAGGCCCCGACGCGATTATCGTCAGCGACTACGGCAAGGGCGTCTGCGGCGCGGCGGTGCTGGCGCGGCTGGGCGGGGGCGCGCCGGTTTTCGTCGATCCCAAGGGCGCCGATTTTTCACGCTATGCGGGTGCGGCCTGCATCACCCCCAACGCTGCAGAAATGGCGCGGGCGGCGGGGCTGCCGACACGGACCGAGGATGAATGCGCGGCCGCGGCGCGGGCGGTGATGGCGCGCGACGGCATCGGCGCCATCCTGGTGACCCGCTCGGCGCGGGGCATGGTGCTGGTGCGGTCGGAGGCCACGCTGTCGGTGCCGGCCCGCGCGCAGGAGGTGTTCGACGTCTCCGGCGCCGGCGACACGGTGATCGCGGCGCTGGCGCTGGGGGTGGCGGCGGGCCGCGGGCTGGAGGATGCCATGCGCCTGGCCAACGCCGCCGCCGGCATTGTGGTGGCCAAGCTGGGCACTGCCACGGCGTCGGCCGCGGAGCTGACAGCGGCACTGGCCGGCCAGGGTTCGGCGCTGCTGGACCGGGCTTCGGTGGGCGCGCTGGTGGCTCAGTGGAAGTCAGCCGGGTTGCGGGTGGGCTTCGCCAATGGCTGTTTCGATGTGCTGCATGCCGGCCACGTTGGCCTGCTGGCGCAGGCTGCGGCGGGGTGCGACCGGCTGGTGGTGGCGCTCAACGACGATGCCTCGGTGGCGCGGCTGAAGGGCGCGGGGAGGCCGGTGAACGGGCTGGAGGATCGCGCGGCGGTGATGGCGGCGCTGCGGGTGGTGGCGGCGGTGACGAGTTTTTCCGAGGACACGCCGCTGTCGCTGATCGAGGCGCTGCTGCCGGACGTGCTGGTGAAGGGCGCCGACTACCGAGAGGACCAGGTGGTGGGCTGGCCGGCGGTGCGGGCGGCAGGCGGGCGGCTACTGCTGGCGGAGTTGCTGCCGGGTCGGAGTACGACGGCAATCCTTCTCCATGGCGCCGGATGCTGATCCGCCTTTAGGGAGGGTGTGCAATCGTTTTTTCAATCACGCCCGGCGCTCCTGCGCATTCCGCAGCAGCGCCAATCCCCGATACACCCCATGCACCATCTTGGAATAAGGCATCACCAGGAAGAACCCGATTACCAGCCCCAGATGCAGCGCCAGCATCACTCCCATCGCCCCGGTATGCCGAATACCCAGCAGCAACAAGCCCGTGGCCGCGATCAGCCACAGCAACGCCAGCATCGCGTACTCCCCCCCCAGCAGCGCTGGCGCCACCGGCCCCGGGTCGGTCCGCACCTTCAGCCATAGCAGGCCAGAGGTGCCGATCAGCATGCCGATGCCGCCCCAGAAGCCCAGCTGCACCGGCACCGACAGGAATTCATGCGGCGACTTCCAGCCGAAGACATTGTGATAAATCGCGCCGGTCGTCGTCGCCGCGAAACACAGCATGAAGCCGCCGAACATCGCTTGGTGCAGCCACCTCTTATGCATGGTGAAGCGGTCATCGATGTCGTTGCAGCCATGGCCGCCGCCGCCCAGGTTACGCAGGGTCAGAATGTCGAAGGCAGCCTCCGCCACCGGTGCCGGCCCCGGCGCGCGCTGCCCGGTGGCGCGCCAGTAGCGCGCGGCCCCCATGCCCATCGCCAGCAGCGCGTAGCCGAAACTGCCGCCGGCCAGGACCATCATCAGCCAGTAGGGCACAATGCGAAAGAAGGCGCCGGTGCCGGTCTGCGCGGTGTACAGCGTCGCGGGATCGTGCAGCGCCATGGCCAGCAGCAGCGCCAGCACCGGAGCCAGCACCGCCACCAGCGTCACTATGGTGCCGCTGCGCGCGAACAGCGCCCCCAACCCCGCGGGCCAGGCGTGCGTCGCGTAGCCCTCGGCCCGTAACGTCGCGAAGGTCGCCGGGATGTTCACCCCGAAGGCGTGCGGCGGCGCGTACTGACAGGAATGATAGCACCCCTTACAGCCATGGCAGAGGTTGGCGAGGTGGGTCAGGTCGCCCGCCGCGAAGTCCCGCCGCAGCGCCATGGCCGGGAATACCGCGCAATAGCCTTCGCAGTACCGGCAGGCGTTGCAGATCTCCATCTGCCGCTTGGCCTCGAGGGAGGCGTCGCTATGCGACACGGATTCAGTTTCTGACAAGCTTCGCTGCCTCCTCACCCGCAATGCGGCCGAATACCGTGCCGATAGTCATCCCGAAGCCTGCCAGATAGCCCTGGCCCAATATGTTGCCAGCCATGATCTCTCCACTCGCGAAAATATTGGCGCTGGGTTTGCCGTCGCTCATCATCACCCGCGCCCGGTCGTTCACCTTGACGCCCAGGAAGGTGAAGGTGATGCCCGGCGCCAGCGGGTGCGCGTGGTAGGGTGGTTGGTCGATGCGCCGCGCCCAGTGCGATTTCGGCGGGGTCAGGCCTGCGGTCGCGCAGTCATCCAGCTTGCCGCCCTGGAAGGTGCCGGGGCGGGTGGCGGCGTTGTAGTCGGCCACCACGCGCTCCAGCTTCGCCGGGTCGAGCCCGAGCGCCGTGGCCAGCTCGCCGATGCTGGCGGCCTTTAGCGGCGGGAACACGCTGGGCAGGTAATCATGCAGCGCCTGGCTGTCGCTGATGGCGAAGGCCCGCTGATTGGGCTGCTGCGCGATCAGCCGGCCCCAGATGGCGTAACGCTTGGGCCAGACATCCTCGCCCTCATCGTAGAAGCGCTCGACATTTTCGTTCACGACGATGGAGTAGGGCACGCAATCGAGCCGCATCGCCAGCCCGCCATCGCACATCGGCGCCCGCGCGTCGTTGGCCACCGCGTGGAACTGGGTTGGGTCACCGACCTCCTGGATCCCTTGCGCCAGCAGGTTCTTCAGCACGGTGCCCTGGGCGTAGGGGGTGCCGCGGATCTGAAAGTTGTCGGCCGCGTCGCCCCAGTATTGCCGCAGCCATTCCCGGTTGGCCTGGAAGCCGCCGGCCGATGCGATGACCGATTTGCAGCGGATGCGCTCGGGGAAGCCGCGCCAGGAGATCACCGCCTCACGCGCGAAGCCGTCCTCGACCACGATCTCTCGCACTTCGGTGTCGTACAGGATCTCGATGCCAAGCTTTTCGGCGGTGCGGTACATTGCGTTCACCAGCGCCTTGCCGCCGCCCAGGAAGAAGGCGTTGGTGCGGCTCAGGCTCAGCGTACCCGACAGGCTGGGCTGGAACACCACGCCGCAGTCGCGCAGGAAGCCGGGCGCATGGGTACTGGCGCGAATCGTCATGCGCGCCAGGCCCTCATCGGTACGGCCGCCGGTGACGCGCAGCAGGTCGTCCCAGTATTCCTCCTCGCCATAGCTTTCGGTCAGCACCTCGGTCGGTGCCGCGTGCAGCGCGCGCAAGTTGCGGGTATGCCGCGAATTGCCACCGCGCATGGTGACCGGCGCGTGCTCGGCAATGATGACCGAGGCACCGGCCTGCGCCGCCGTGATGGCGGCCGACAGCGCGGCATTGCCGCCCCCAACCACCAGGACGTCCCATATTCGTGTGAAATCCGGCATAGCCCGTCACTAAGCGTCCGCCGCCGCGCCTGTCCAGAGACGCAGCCTCTCAACCTCATCGTCAGATCGAAGCAAGGGAGGCATGGAACTCGCCCGCATTTCAGTGTTCACTCGGTTGACAGGTGGGGGAAGCAGGCATGGCGAAGGTTTCGGACGGGGCCGCGTTGTTCGGTCGCACGGGGGATATCGGCCGTGGAAATTCGCTGCTGGCAGCGGTGCCAACCAGCAATGCCACCGCCAATGCGGCACTCCGCACCTTCTGGACCGGCAAGCCGCATACCGACCAGTATGAGTGGGATGTGGCCGCCTGGTACGGCGCGCTCACCATGCCCGGCCACCACAGCATCGCCGCCTGCCTGGTCAAGCTGTTCGCCGTCCTGCGCAATGCCGGCGTCTTCTACGACGACAGCAACCGGTCGGGCATCTACGACTGGAAGGATTGTTCGGTGGCGGCGGCCAACATGCCCAATGGCATCCCGCTCGGCGCCATTCTCGCCCATGGCGGGCGGCTGCTCATCCAGCTGCCGGTGCGCACCGAGCATGACGACCAGGGCAGCGCCTTCTTCAACTGGTTGACGGAGGAGGCGCGGGCCGACGGCACCTGCCTCTCCCGCACCACGGCCACGCACGCGATGGCGCATCGCGCGCCTGCGCTGACGCTGCCGGCCGCCGGCCGCAAAATCCGCACCGAGGAGAAGCGCGGCAAGACGAGTGGCATTCGTGGCGCCATCAAGACCAAGATCATGAAGGAGGAGAACCATTGGGGGGTGAACCTGGCGCTGTTCGGCTCGGGCCGCACCAACTGGTTCAGCGGCAACCCGGTCAACCACAATGGCGGCCACGGCCACCT
>JACMRO010000020.1 GCA_014376425.1 Rubritepida sp. | reverse complement strand
TCCCACCTTCCGCCGGGCGATGGAGGCGGCGCAGCACCTCGTCACGCTCAACCCCGAGGCGGTGGAGCTGGTCGACCGGACGATGATCGATCTGGGCCGCAGCATCTCCATCTACCGGGCCCCGGTCGATCAGCTGGTCCTGGGTGAGCCCGACCGGCTGCTGATCGTGGAGTTCCATGGCCACGAGGCCGCGCCGCTGCTCGAAGGCCTGCGGCGCCTGGACGAGATGATGGCCGATCTGGGCCTGCCCGGCGCCGTGGTGCGCGCCCCCGACCCGGGCTTCCAGGCCCGCATCGCCGAGGTGCGCGAGGCCGGGCTGAACATCATGATGAGCATGAAGGGCGACGCCAAACCCGTCTCCTTCATCGAGGATTGCGCCGTCGCACTGCCCGACCTGGCCGACTACACCGAGCGGCTGACCGCCGTGTTCGACACCCATGGCGTGAAGGGCACCTGGTACGCCCATGCCAGTGTCGGCTGCCTGCACGTCCGGCCGGTGCTGAACATGAAGGATGGCGGCGACGTGCGGAAGATGCGCGCCATCGCGGAGGAATGCTTCGCCCTGGTGCGCGAATACAAGGGCAGCCATTCCGGCGAGCATGGCGACGGCATCGTGCGCTCCGAATTCAGCGAGCCGATGTTCGGCAGCCGCATCACCCGCGCCTTCGAGGCGGTGAAGGATGCATTCGATCCGAACGCCTTGCTCAACCCCGGCCGCGTCGTCCGCGCGCCGAAGATGGATGACCGCAGCCTGTTCCGTTACGGACCGGATTACGCGGCCGAACCGATGATTCCGGCGCTGGACTGGTCCGCCCACCCCAACGGATTTTTGGGCGCGGTCGAGATGTGCAACAACAACGGCACATGTCGGAAGTTCGACGTGGGCACGATGTGCCCAAGCTACCGCGTCACGCGCGATGAACGGGATCTGACGCGAGGCCGCGCCAACACGCTGCGCCTGGCGCTAACCGGGCAACTGGGGCCGGATGCGCTGGCCGGCCAGGAAGTGGCCGACGCCATGTCGCTCTGCGTCTCCTGCAAGGGTTGCCGCCGCGAATGCCCGACGGGGGTGGACATGGCGCGGATGAAGATCGAGGTGCAGCACGCCCGCGCGCAGAAGCATGGCTATTCGCTGAAGGACCGGCTGGTGGCCGCCCTGCCGCACTACGCGCCCTGGGCCGCCAGCATGCCCGGCCTGGCCAATCTGCGGAACCGGGTGCCGGCGCTGGCCTGGCTGATGCAGCGCGCCACCGGCCTTTCGGCCAGCCGCGCCCTGCCGGAATTCGCCAGGGACCCGTTCCTCGACCGCGACGGCCGGCGCGGGCCGGGCCGCGAGGTCCTCCTCTTCGCCGACACCTTCAACCGCTATTTTGAGCCCGAGAACCTGCATGCCGCGGTGCGGGTGCTGAATGCGGGCGGCTTCACGGTGCGCGTGGCCAGCGCGAATGGCCGCCCCCTATGCTGCGGCCGCACCTACCTGGCCGCCGGCATGGTCGACAAGGCGCGGGCCGAGGCCCGCCGCACCCTGGCCGCGCTTTCCGCGTCCGACGCGCCGGTGATCGGCCTGGAGCCCTCATGCCTCACCACCTTGCGCGACGAATTCCTGGCCTTGCCGCCGCGCGCGGCGAGCGAGGCGCTTGCCGCCCGCGCCTTCCTGATCGGCGAATTTCTCGATGCCGAGAAGCCCGCCATTGACTGGCGCGAAACGCCGACAACCGCGCATGTGCACGGGCATTGCCACCAGAAGGCGTTCGGCGCCTTCCCACCGGCGCTGGCCGTGCTGGGCCAGGTGCC
>JACMRO010000263.1 GCA_014376425.1 Rubritepida sp. | reverse complement strand
CGCTGCGCGAGCCAACCGACAAGACGGCTTTGGCCACCCTGGCGCGGATGCGCGGTGCGCTGGCCGCCGCACCGCCTGCCGCGCCGGTCACCAGCCCACCGCTCATCAGCCGGCTTGGCGCCGCTTCGATCGGCGTGGTGAAGGGCATCCGCCGCCGCGTCACCTTCCTAGGCGAGGTCACGCTGGGCAGCATAGCCATGGCCGGCCATCCCTGGAGGCTGCGCCGGGTCGAGGTGTTCCGGCACCTGTCGGAGGCCGGCACCCAGGCCTTCGGCCTTTGCGCGCTGCTGGGCGGGTTGCTCGGGGTCATCCTGGCCTTCCAGTCCTCCATCCCGATGCGGCAGTACGGCGCCGAGATCTTCATCCCCAACCTGGTCGGGATCTCGCTGCTGCGGGAACTGGGCGGGCTCATCGCCGCCATCATCCTGGCCGGTCGTTCGGGCAGCGCTTTCGCGGCCGAACTGGGCACCATGAAGGTCAACGAGGAGATTGACGCGTTGACGACCATGGGGGTCGACCCGCTGAGCTGGCTGGTACTGCCACGCATCCTGGCCGCGATGCTGGTGATGCCCGCGCTGGCGCTGATCGTCACCCTGGCCGGGCTGATCGGTATGGGCTTGGTGATGGCCACGCTGGGCTACCCGCCGCAGGCGGTGATGAACCAGCTGCGGCAAAATCTCGACTTCGGCGACATGGCGGGCGGGCTGTTCAAGGCGGCGGTGTTCGGCGCCGTGGTCGGGCTGATTGGCTGCCGCTCCGGCCTCAAGGCCGGCGTTGGGCCCCGCGCGGTGGGCGATGCGGCCACCGGCGCCGTCGTATCGTCCATCGTCGCCGTCGTGGTGCTGGACGGCATCTTCGCCATCCTGTTCTTCCGGCTGGGTTGGTGACGGCGCCCCCGGCGGGAGAGGCCGTCATCACCGCGAAGGCTGTCGAAAAGCAATTCGACGAGCGGGTCATCTTCCGCGACGTCAGCTTCGAGGTCCGGCGTGGCGAGATCTTCGTCATCCTGGGCGGCTCGGGCTGCGGCAAATCCACGCTGCTCAAGCTGCTGATCGGGCTGCAGCCGCCGACCTCGGGCGAGGCGCTGGTGCTGGGCCAGAACCTGTCCACCCTGACCGGGGAACCCCGCCGCGCCGCCCTGGCCCGCATTGGCGTCATGTGGCAGCAGGGCGCGCTGCTCGGCAGCCTCAACCTCATGCAGAATGTCGGCCTGCCGATGGAACAGCACACCAAACTGCCACCCGCCGCGCGCGGCGCCCTGGCACGGGCCAAGCTGGGGCTGGTGGGCCTGGGCGATGCGGCGACGCGCCTGCCGGCGGAGATCTCGGGCGGCATGCTCAAGCGCGCGGGCATCGCGCGCGCCATGGCGCTGGACCCCGAGATCCTGTTCCTCGACGAGCCCTCGGCCGGGCTCGACCCCATCACCTCGGCCGGGCTGGACCAGCTGATCACCACGCTGGCGCGCGAGACCGGCACCACCTTCGTGGTCGTCACCCACGAGCTGGCCTCCATCCTGGCCATCGGTGACCGCTGCATCATGCTCGACCGCGAGGCGAAGGGGATGATCGCCGAAGGCGCGCCGAAGGAATTGCGTGACCACAGTGACAACCCAACCGTGCGGGCGTTCTTCCGCCGCGAGGTGCTGAATTGAAGACGCAGTTTTCCGTGGGCCTGCTGGTGCTGGTGGCGTTCGGCCTGGTCATCGGCTTCACCCTGTTCCTGACCGGTGACCGGCTGCGCAACCGCGGCGAACAGTTCGAGACCTATATCCGCGAATCGGTGCAGGGGCTGGAAGTGGGCGCGCCGGTGCGTTTCCGTGGCGTGGCGGTGGGGCGCGTGACCGAGATCGCGCTGGTCTCCTCACGCTACCGCCGGCCTGAGGGGGTGCAGTTCGCCGGCGCATTCCAGCTCGTTCTCGTGCGCTTCACGGTGCAGATGGAGTTGGTGGGCGAGGTGCCGAGCGTGCGCGAGGCGGTGGATCTCGGCTTGCGCGCCCGCCTGTCCAGCCAGGGGCTGACGGGGGTCGGCTACATCGAGCTCGATTTCAATGACGCCGAGCGCTTCCCCATTCCGCAGCTGCCCTGGACGCCACAGGCGCTGTTCGTGCCCTCCATCCCCTCGACCACGGCGCAGGTGCAGGATACCGCGCAACTGCTGCTGCAGCGGCTGGAGCAGATCGACATCCAGGGCATCGTCGGCAACATCAGCGGCCTGCTGACCGAAGCCCGGGCCCAGCTGGCTGGCGGCGGCGACGTCCAGGTCATGCTGTCCGATGCCAGCCGGGTGATGCGCGACGTGCGCACCGCCGTCGACCGGGCCGACCTTCCCGCGGTGGCGGTGGAGCTGCGGCAGACGGTGGCCGCCGCCCAGGCGCTGATCACGAGCCGCGAGCTGCGCCAGGCGATCGCCCAGGGCAGCGCCGCGATGACCGATGTCCGCCAGGCCGCGGCCCGCCTGCCGGCCAGCATCAACCAGCTGGAGGCAGGGCTGCGCAGCGCCCGCGGCGCCACCCTCGATGTGCAGGCAGACCTGGTGCCGATCCTGCGCGACCTGCGCGCGATGACCGCGAACCTGCGCGATGTGACCGAGGCGCTGCGGCGTTCGCCCAGCCAAGCGCTTCTGGGCGGGCCACCGCCGGCCGATCGCGCCGCGCCGCGCACCGCTGCAGGGGGAGACAGGCGATGATACGACGGATGATGCTGCTGGGCGCGCTGGCATTGCCGGGCTGCTCGGTGCTGCCCGACCGGCCTTACATCGAGACCCAGCGCTTTCCGCTCGCGCCGGCGCGGCCGGCGGGGTTGCCGCGGCGTGGCGGACGCGAGGTGCTGCTGATCCGCGACATGCGCGCGGCGCCCGGGCTGGACACGCGCGGCCTGCGCAGCATCCGCGCCGATGGCACGCTGGCCATCGCGCCCTATGCCGAATGGGCCGCCCTGCCGGCGGAAGCGGCGGAGGCGGCGCTGCGCGACTGGCTGCGGGGCAGCGGCCTGTTCGCCGCCATCGCCGCTCCCGGGTCGCGGCTCACCCATTCGCTTGTGCTGGAGACCGAGCTGCTGACGCTGGAGCAGGACGGGCCGGCCAGCGCGCGGGCCGCCATCGCAGCCCTTCTGGTGGTCGATTCCACGCTCGGGGCCAACCGGGTGCTGGGCCAGATTGTCGCGCGCGGGGCGGCGCCCGTCCCCGGTGCTGGCAGCGCCGCCGCAGCGTCGGGCATGGTGGCGGCACTCGGCGCGGCGCTGGCGGCGCTGGAGACGGAGCTGGCCACGTTGCTTCCCGGCCTCACAACCGCCCGCCGTTAACCCCGCCTTCAGACCCCGTCTCATATATTCTCAAAATCGAGACTGTCTCTCGGATTTGGAGAATGTCATGCAGGAACCGCGGGAAGGCCAGGCCGATCTCTGGGAACAGGTCTGGCGGGAGTATGATTCGCGCAGGTCGGCCCCCGCCGTGGCGGCTTTGCCGGTGGTGCGGGTCGAGCGCAGGCGCCGGCCGCGCGGCCGCGGTGTGCGGGCGCTCCTGGCCAGCTGCATCATGGTATCGGTCGTCTGCTACGCGGTGGCCCCGCTGTTGGCCGCCGCCCGGCTGGGCGAGGCGCTGGCCGCTGGCGACACCGCCTGGCTGACCGAGGCGGTGGATTGGCGACAGGTGTCGCCGGCGCTGAGCGAGGCCATGCTGGCCGGCGCCACCGGCCACTCCGACCAGGCCCAAGCCTTCCTGCGCGACATGGCGCAAGACGTGGCGCGCGGCATGGCCACGCCCGATGGCATGGCCGGCCTGCTTCGCGAGCGGCTGCCGCGCGGCAGCCACGGCGCGACCTCGGGCATGGGCATGATCGGCAGCATTCGCCCGCTCGACGCGACGCGGTGGGAGGTGGCGCTGCACGCGCCGGGTGAGGCGCAGCAGGCGCTGAGCATCACACTGTCGCTGCGCGACGCCTGGCGGCTGCGCTGGCAGGTCACCGGCATGGCCGTGGCCGAGCGGCCGCGCGACATCGGCAGCTGAGGCGCTTCACGCTCCGGCCAGGGTCATTCCCTCGACGCGGATCGTCGGTGCACCGGTGCCGCGCCGGAAGGCCAGGTCGTTGGCCGGGGTCATGTGCAGGAACATCTCCTGCAACTTGCCGGCGATGGTGATCTCGCTCACCGCTTCGGCCAGGGCGCCGTGGCGGATCATGAAGCCGGCCGCGCCGCGCGAATAGTCGCCGGTGATGGAGTTCACCCCCATGCCGATCAGTTCAGTCACGTAGAGCCCCTCGACGATGTCGGCCATCAGTGCGGCGGGCGTGGCGCTGCCGGCGTCGAGCCACAGATTGGTGGCGCTGGGGCTGGGTGGGGAGGAGGTGCCGCGGCTGGCATGGCCGGTGCTGGCCAGGCCGAGCTGCCGGGCGCTGCGGCCATCCAGGATCCAGCTGTGCAATATGCCATCCTCGACAAGGGTGAGGCGGCGGCAGGGCGTGCCCTCGCCATCGAAGGCCCGCGATCGCAGGCCGCGGCGCCGCGTCGGGTCATCGGTCACCCGCAGCCCGGCGGCCAGCACCCGTTGGCCCATGCTGTCCTTGAGGAAGGAGGTGCCGCGCGCCACCGCCGCGCCGTTGATGGCGCTGGACAGGTGGCCGAGCAGCGAGCCGGAGACGCGCGGCGCGAACACCACGGGAATGCGCGCGGTGGCGGCCCGGCGGGGGTTGAGCCGCGCCACCGCCTGCTCACCGGCCCGCCGGCCGATCAGGAAGGCGTCCTCCAGATCGGCCAGGTGCACGGCCGAGGAATAATCATAGTCGCGCTCCATGCCGGTGCCCTGCCCGGCCAGCGCGGTGGCCGAAATGGAATGGCCGCTGCGGGCCCATTCGCCGGCGAAGCCCGCGCTGGTCACCAGCGCCACGCGCAGCCGCTGCCAGCCGGCCTCCGCGCCCTCGCTATTGGTGACGCCAGGGATGGCGAGTGCTGCTTCCTCCGCCGTGGCGGCGCGGGCGATCAGCGCCTCGGCGTCGGGCTCGGCAGCATCGAGCAGGTCGAGGTCATCCACCGGCACCGGCCGGGGTTCGAGCAGCCCCGAGAACGGGTCTGCCGGCACCACGCGGGCCATCGCCACTGCCTGCTCGGCCAGCCGGGCGAAGCCGGCCGGGTCGGGGTCGCTGCTGCTGATGATGGCCTGGCTGCCCTGCACGAAGACGCGCAGGCCGATATCGGTGCCTTCGGCCCGTTCCAGCTGCTCCAGCCGGCCCAGCCGGCGGGTGACGGAGAGGCTGGCACTTTCGGTCAGCAGCGCGTCCGCGGCGTCCGCACCCGCCGCCCGCGCGGCGGCGAGCAGCGCGGTGAGCCGGTCGAGCCGGTTCAAGCGGCCAGCCTGTCGACGATGGCGCCCAGGCCCGGGACCTTGCCGGCGGGGCCCAGCGCCGCCAGCGTCGGGCGGCCGCGGAAGATGCGCGCCGCCACCGCCTCGATGTCGGCCACCGTCACCGCCGCGATCCGGGCCTTGGTCTCCTCGGTCGGGATCAGCCGGCCATGCACCTGCCACTGCCGCGCCAGCTGCTCGCAACGGCTGCCGGTGCTCTCCAGGCTCATCAGCAGCGAGGCGCGGAGCTGCGCCTTGGCGCGTGCAAGTTCATCCTCGGTTACATCCCGCTGGACCCGCACCAGCTCCTCCAGGGTGACGGGCACGAGTTCTGCCGCCTCCGCCTCACCGGTGCCGGCGTAGATGGCGAACAGGCCGCTATCGGCGAAGGGCTGGGTGTAGCTGTAGATGGAATAGACCAGGCCGCGCTTCTCGCGGATCTCCTGGAACAGGCGCGACGACATGCCGCCGCCCAACAGGGTCGAGAGCAGCATCGAGGCGTGGCTCTGCGGATCGTCATAGGTCAGGCCCTCGAAGCCCAGCACGACGTGGACCTGGTCGAGATCGCGCTCCTCACGGTACTCGCCGCCGGTGTAGCGGGCGGGTTCGGGCGGCGGGGCGGCGCCTGCCGGCAGGGCGGCGAAGTGGCGCGCGGCCTCCGCCACCACCGCCTCGTGCTCCAGCGCCCCGGCGGCGGCGATCACCATGTTGGCCGGGCTGTAATGGGTGCGCATGAATCCGGTCAGCGCCTCGCGCCGCATGCCGCGGATCACCGCCTCTGCCCCCAGTGTGGGCCGGCCCATCGCCTGGCCGGCATAGGCCGTCTCCTGAAAATGGTCGAAGACGATGTCGTCGGGCGTGTCGCGCGCCTGGCCGATTTCCTGCAGGATAACGCCGCGCTCGCGCTCCAGCTCCTCCGGCACGAAGGCAGACCCGGTCAGGATGTCGCCGATGATGTCGGCGGCCAGCGCGGTGTCTTCCTTCAGCACCTTGCAGTAGTAGGCGGTGTTCTCACGCGCCGTGTAGGCGTTGATCTGTCCCCCGACATTCTCGACCTCACGCGCAATGGCCGCGGCGTCACGCCGCGCGGTGCCCTTGAAGGCCATGTGTTCGAGGAAGTGCGAAGCGCCGTTCACCGCAGCATCCTCATGCCGGGTGCCGGCGGCGATGTAGGCGCCGAAGGAGACGGTCTCCACCCGCGGCATGGCCTCGGTGACGATGGTCAGGCCGGACGGCAGGGTGGTGACGCGGATGGGGTCTTGGCTCATGCGCTGGATGTAGCGCGGGCGGCCCGCAATGTCAGGGCCGCCACCGGGTCGTCGGTGGTGATGGAGTGCGGTGCGAGGGCGAAGGCCTGCGCCAGCTGGGCCGGGCTGTCGGCGCGCCAGATGTTGGTGATGCCGGCGATGCCGTCCAGCGTCAGGCCTGTGGCGTGGCCCAAGCCCAGGCCGGTGCAGCCCAGGGCGGCGGCGTAGGCGTTGAGCGAGGCGGCGCTATGGCCGGGCATGTCCCTGGGGTGGATCAGCAGGTCCATGTCGGGCATCGCCGCCGCGAGCAGCGTGGCGGGCTCGAAGGACATCAACCGGATGCGGGCGGGAATGCGGGCGAGGTCGGCGCGAGTGGCTGCGAGCAATGCCGGCACGTGGCGGCGTTCATGGTCGGCCTTGATCTCCAGCCGCAGCAGCTTGCCTGAGGCCATCACCATTTGCAGCAGCGCGGCGAGGGTGGGGACGCCCTCGTCCAGCCCGCGCAGGCGGGTCGCGGCGAGTTCGGCGGCGGTGCGGTGGGCGATGGGGCCGTTGCCCTCGGTCGTGCGGTCCAGCGTCGCGTCGTGATGGACGTGAACCACCCCGTCGGCGGAGAGATGGACGTCGCACTCCACCTCCTCGATGGGGAGGGCCAGCGCCGCGCGGAAGGCGGTGAGCGAGTTCTCCGGCCAGAGCAGGGCGCCGCCGCGATGGGCGCAGATGCTGGTCACGCCGGCCGCACGGTCAGCTTCATGCCCAGCGCGTGCAGCACCTTGAGGATGGTGGCGAATTCCGGATTGCCTGTTTCGCTGAGGGATTTGTAGAGCGACTCGCGCCCCAGCCCGGCGTCGCGGGCAACCTGCGCCATGCCGCGGGCGCGGGCGACGATGCCGAGCGCCTGGGCGATCTCGGCGGGGTCGCCTTCCTCGAAACACTGGCGCAGGTATTCCAGCTGCAGCTCAGGCGTCTCGAGGTAGTTCGCGGCATCGAACCGCGTCAGGGTCTGGGGCATCGTCTCACCCTCCATAGACGCGCGCCGCCAGGCGGGCCCTGGCGATGTCACGCGATTGACTGTCCTTGTCGCCACCACACAACAGGATCACCCACCGCTCACCCTGCCGGCAGAAATACACCCGAATAGCCGGGCCCGGCGTGAATCCGAAGCTCGGACACGCCGCCGCCCACGGGCTTCACGTCACCAAGAGCGCCGCTCCGCATGCGCTCGATCCGGCGGAGGATACGGATGCGGCCTTCGATGTCCCGCAACGCGCAGCCAGGCCGAGAACTCATCAGACTCGACGATCTCCATCACGGTATCCCTCAAGATACGGATTCGTCAAGCATTCCGTCGCGCATGCCCCCGCACGAAGGCCTCAATCCCCGCCAGTTCGTTCGGCAGCACCGCGTAGCGCTCCTCGCGCTCGAACAGGTCGGCCAGGTGCGGCGGCAGGGCGGGCGCGTGGCCCAGCGCGGCGCGCACGGCGTCGGGGAACTTTGCCGGGTGGGCGGTGGCGGCCACCACCATGGGTATGCCGCGCTCGCCCGGGTGGGCGCGGGCGGCGGCGCTGCCCACGGCGGTATGCGGGTCGGCCACATAGCCGCTCTCGCGATGCAGGCGGCGCATCTCCTCCAGCGTGCCCTCGTCACCCAACGCGAAGCCGGTGAAGCGGGCGGTGGCGGCGCGCCAGGCGGCGTCGGGCACCGGCATCCGGCCTTCGGCGCGGAAGCGGGTCATCTGGCTTTCGCATGCCACCGGGTCGCGGCCCAGCAGCTCGAACAGCAGCCGCTCGAAATTGCTGCTCACCTGGATGTCCATGCTGGGCGACAGGCTGGGCTCGACGCGGCGCGCGCTCATGTCGTTGGCGGCCAGGAAGCGGGTCAGGATGTCGTTGCGGTTGGAGCCGACGATGAAGCGGTCGATCGGCAGGCCCATCCGCATCGCGGCGTAGGCCGCCATCACGTTGCCGAAATTGCCGGATGGCACGCTGACGGCGACCGGCCGGTCGGGCGCGCCCAGCGCGAGTGCCGCGGCGGCGTAATAGGGAATTTGCGCCGCGATCCGCGCCCAGTTGATGCTGTTCACCGCCGCCAGCTTCATCTCGGTACGGAAAGGCGCGTTGTTGAACATCGCCTTCACCGCATCCTGGCAGGCGTCGAAATCGCCCTCGATCGCCAGATTGGCCACGTTGGGGGAGTGCACCGTGGTCATCTGCCGCCGCTGCACCTCGCTGGTGCGGCCCAGCGGGTGAATGATGACGATGTCGATCGCGGCGCGGTCGCGGCACGCCTCGATGGCGGCAGAGCCGGTGTCGCCCGAGGTGGGGCCGATGATGGTGATGCGCTCGCCACGCCGCGCCAGCGCATGGTCGAACAGGCGGCCGACCAACTGCAGGGCCAGATCCTTGAAGGCCAGGGTTGGGCCGTGGAACAGCTCCAGCGCGTGGGTGCGCTCGTCCAGTTGCACCAGCGGCACGACGGCTGCGTGGTTGAAGCCGGCATAAGCATCCACGCACATGCGACGCAGGTCGGCCTCTGCCACGCAGTCGCCCACGAAGTGGCGCATCAGCCGTGTCGCCAGCTCGGCATAGGGCAGACCTCGCAACGCGCGCCAGTCGGCGGCGGTCAGTGTCGGCCAGGTCTCGGGCATGAACAGCCCGCCATCCTCAGCGAGGCCGGCCAGCAGCACGCCCTCGAAATCGCGCGGCGCGGCCTGGCCGCGGGTGGAGATGTATCGCATGGGCGGTTTTATAGGCGGCCGGTGCCCGGCGACAAACCGCTTTCGCCCGGCGCCGCCACGCAGCACACTGGCCGAGCCACGGGAGGGCACCGCCATGCGTCCATTCATCGCCGCGCTGCTGCTGCTGGCGGCCTGCGTGCCGGCCGAACCACCGGCCGCCAGCAGCGCCGCCCCGGCCCCCGGCGCGCCAGGCGCCACCGCTTTCCGCCAGGTGAGCGATCAGCGGCTGAGCGCCCTGCCGGTCACCGCCGACACCGCCAGCTGGGGCGTGGCCCGCCGCATGATCCGCGCCGGGCAGGCGCCGGCACGCGAAGCGGTGCGGCCGGACGAATTCCTGCAGGCCTTTGGCTGGAGCTACCCCGAAGGCCTCGCCCGGCCCTTCGTCTCGCTGGTGCCGGCACCCTGGGACGCCAATCGCCGCCTGCTGCAGGTCGGCATCCGCACGCCGGACGGGCCGACGGCGCGGCCGCCGCTGAACCTGGTCTTCCTGGTCGACACCTCAGCCTCGATGGCGCCGGCGGACCGGCTGCCGGTCATTCAGGGCGCCATCCGCGCCCTGCTGCCGACACTGACCGAGCGCGACCGCATCTCCATCCTCACCTACGGCGCCGGCAGCCGCACGCTGCTCGATGCCATGCGCGGCGACCGGCGGTTGTTCATCGAGACGGCGCTGGACGACTTGCGGCCCGGCGGCAATGTGCAGGGCGCCAGCGCCATCACCGCCGCCTATGCGCTGGCGGCGAAGAACCTCAGCCCCGGCGCGATCAGCCGGGTGATCCTGGCGGGCGACGGCGATCTCGAACTGGGCGCCACCGGCTCGCTGGAAGCCCTGATCCGGGCCCAGCGCGACCGCGGCATCCAGTTCACCAGCCTGGGCGTCGGGCTGGACAATGTGGGCGATGGCCGCATCCGCGCGCTGACCCGCGCCGGCAACGGCCGGCACGCCCACGCCGCCAACGAGGCGGACGCGATGCGCTTCCTGCAGGAGGAATTTCGCCTGAACCTGACGCCGGTGGCGAGCGAGGTCACCGTCGAGATCGAGTTCAACAGCCTGCGGCTCAGCGCCTGGCGCCTGATCGGCACCGATGGAGGCGGGGGGCCGCCGGCGCCGGTGGCACTGGGCACCGGCCGCAGCTTTACCGCGATCTACGAGCTGACCTCGACCGATAATTTCAGCACCGCGCTGGACCCGCGCGGCTATGGCCGCGACAACCCTTCCGCGCCGGGCGAGGCGGATGGCACGCAATACGCCACCATCCGCATCCGCCACCGGCCACCAGGGGGGGGCGGGGGCGAGGAGCAGGTGATCCAGCGCCGGGTGGGCGAACGGGATGCGGCGCGCAGCTTCGGCGCCGCGCCGGCGGATGCGCGAATTGGCGCGGCGGAGGCAGGCTTCGCGCTGCGGCTGCGGCGGGGCGAGGGGGTGGCCTGGCCGATGACCGCGATCGCCGAGACGGCGCAGGCGGCGATCGGCGAAAACCCGGGCGGGCAGCGGCCGGACTTCGTGGCCGTTGTGCGGGCGGGGGCAGGGCTGGGGGCCTTCCGGTAGCGGTGGCGTGGCGTAGCGCCCCTCCCCGGGTCGCGCCCAGGGCAGGCCGCTCAGGCGGTTAGGTAGCGGGCCGTCAGATGCGCGGTGAAATCGGCCGGGTCGAGCGGCTTGCCGGTGGCGTGGCGCAGCAGGTCCTGCAGACCCAGCCGGCTGCCCTGGCTGTGCACATGCACGCGCAGCCAGCCCAGCAGCGGCGCCGCATCGCCCTGCCCTAGCGCGGCATCGAGCCCCGGCGTCGCCGTCCGGGCCGCGCGCATCAGCTGGGCCGCGGCCATCGCGCCCAGCGTGTAGCTGGGAAAATAGCCGAAGCCGCCATCATACCAGTGGATGTCCTGCAGGCAGCCGCGCGCGTCATCCGGCGGGGCGATACCCAGCAGGCGCGACAGCCCTTCGGCCCAGGCATCCGGCAGGTCCGCGACCTCCAGCCGGCCCTCGATCATCGCGCGCTCGAGACGGAAGCGCAGGATGACATGGGCCGGATAGGTCAGTTCATCGGCCTCGACGCGAATGCAGCCGCGCTCCACATGACGCCACAGCTTCGCCAGGTTGGCGGGGGCGTGAGCCGCGTCGTTGCCGCCATACGCGGCCTGCAGCTCCCGGCCCAGGAAGCCCAGGAAGGCGTCGCCGCGTGCCGCCTGCATCTCCATGATCAGCGACTGGCTTTCATGCGCCGCCATGCCCGCGGCATAGCCCACCGGCTGGCGCGCCCAGGCGCCGGGCAGGCCGCGTTCGTACAGCGCATGGCCGGTCTCGTGAATCACCCCCATCAGCGCCTGCGCCACCTCGCTTTCGCGGTAGCGGGTGGTGATGCGGATGTCGGTGGGGGTGCCGCCACAGAACGGGTGGGCGCTCTCATCCAGGCGGGCATGGCTGTAGTCCAGGCCCAGGCGCGCCGAGATGGCCTGCGCCATGGCCCGCTGCCTGTCGGCCGGAAAGGGGCCGGCCAGGGGCAGCGCCGGGCCGCGGGCGGCCTGGATGTCCAGCGCGCGCGGCAGTGCATCGGCCAGGAAGGCTTCGTAGGCGTCGAAGATCGGCTCGATCTCGGCGGTCGTCACGCCGCGCTGGAAGCCGTCCATCATGGCGTCGTAGGGGGCCATTCCCAGCGCCGCCGCCAGCGCCTGCGCGGTTTCGCGTTGCAGTCGCACGACGTCTTCCAGCGCCGGGCGAACCTGCGCGAAGTCGGCGTGGCGACGGGCCTCCCGCCAGATCTTCTCGCAGGCGCTGCTGGCGCGCGAGCTGGCTTCGACCAGCGCGGTGGGCAGGGCGGTGGCGCGGATATGGTCGTGCCGCATCAGGGCTAGGTTGGCCTGGTCCCACTCCCCCTCGGCCTGGGCGGCCGCCAGGTCATCCGCCACCTCGGGCGCGGTGGCCATCTCGTGCATCAGCCCTGCCAGGGTGGCCAGTTGTTCGGCCCGCGCCGCGCCGCCGCCCGGCGGCATCATGGCCGACGCATCCCAGCCCAGCATGGCGGATGCCTCGCCCAGCGTGGCGATGCGCGCGGCGCGAGCCTTGAGGCGGGCATAGCTGGGGTTCATGGCGCGCGAATCCTGCTGCTCGCCCACAGTGCGAAGATGGCGATCCAGGCCAGGGCCAGCCCGAACCAGGTGACGGCGAAGCCCAGATGCGGGTTGCTGGGCCGCGGAAAGCCGGTGGCGGGGGTGGGCACGCCGCCCTGGTTTGGCGCCGGCGCGATGCCCAGCCCGCCATCCGGGCGGGCTGGGCCTGGGCGCACCACGGTCAGGCCGAAGGGCGCGACCGGCAGGCCAAGCGCCGGGCCGATGACGGCGGGATCGAAATTGAGGAACCGGCGCTGGGCGGGGCTGTCGGCGGCGGAAAGCCGACCGGCCGGCTCGGCCGGGCGCATGTAGCCCTGGACAGTGACCACCCCGTCTGGCCGAGCGACGCCGGCGCGATCCAGTGGCACCCAGCCACGCTCGACCAGCAAGGCAGGCGCGCCGTCGCGCTCCAACGGCGTTACCAGCAAGGCGCCCAGCACCGGGCCGCGCACCTCGCTGCCCAGCAGCACCTCCAGCTCATGGCGGAACCGGCCGGTGGCGATGATGTGTCCGAAGGGCGGGGGCGCGAGCGCGGGCTGCGGCGGGCCGGCCTGTGCCACGGCCAGCTGCTCCAGCAGCGTTGTCTTCCAGGCAATGCGTTGCACCTGCCAGGCGCCCATTCCCAGGAGGACGGCCAGCACCGGCAAGGCCAGTAAGCCGGGGAGGATGATGCGGCGCCACTTCATGCGGTGTGTGGCCAGGGCAAGGCCTGGCCGTTGCCCCCGCGCTTCCTCACGAGCGGCAACACAGCGCCCGAGCCTGGCGTGCTCCGGTCGCAGAAACCCTTCGGCCCCTGATGGGCGGTGGTGCCGGGGAGGGGCAGACCCCTACCCCGGGCCACGCGCGCGGCCTCAGTGATGCGCGATATTGCCGGCGCCGGCCACATAGATCGAAACGAACAGGAACAGCCACACCACGTCCACGAAATGCCAGTACCAGGCGGCAGCCTCGAACCCGAAATGCCGCTGCGGCGTAAAGCTGCCGCGCATGGCGCGCACCAGGCAGACCAGCAGGAAGATGGTGCCGACCAGGACGTGGAAGCCGTGAAAACCCGTCGCCAGGAAGAAGGTCGACGGATAGATGCCGCCCGTAAACGCGAAAGGTGCCGAGGCGTATTCCCACACCTGCAACCCGGAGAAGGTGAAGCCCAGCAGGACTGTGATGGCCAGCCCCTGAACCAGCGTCTTGCGGTCGTTGTGCAGCAGGCCGTGATGCGCCCACGTCACCGTGCAGCCCGACAGCAGCAGGATCAGCGTGTTCAGTAACGGCAGGTGGAACGGGTCGAAAGTTTGGATGCCGGCGGGCGGCCAGATGGCGGTCGCGGCGCCCGAGACGTGGACGGGATAAAGGAAGAAGTGAAAATAGGCCCAGAAGAAAGCGACGAAGAACATCACTTCCGAGGCGATGAACAGCATCATGCCGTAACGCAGGCCCAGCCGCACCACGGGGGTGTGCACGCCCGCCTGCCGGCTTTCCTTCAGCACGTCACGCCACCACAGCGCCATGACGCTCAGCAGGGCGGCAGCGCCGGCGGGCAGCACCCAGCGTGCGCCCTCATGTGCCCACAGTACCACGCCGAACAGCATCATGCCGGCGGCGAAGGCTGCCAGCAGTGGCCAGGGCGAAGGGTCGACCAGGTGGTATGGATGCTTGTGCGGCGGCGGCGGTTCGGCGCCCAGCGGAAGGCCAGCCGTGAGGTCTGTCGTGGGCGCGGAGCTGGCCATTCTCGATCCTGCAATACGGGCCGCGAGGACCCGGTGTTTCGCGCCGCAACATCGCGGCAAACCGGCTTCAGATCAACCCGTTCAACGGGCCGTAGCCGCGCCCACATGCGGCCCCGCGGCGGCCAGCGCCCCGGCGCGCTCCGCATCCGCCAGGCTTCGGTAGAAGGTGTAGCTGACGGTGATGGTGCGGATTGCCCGCGCCTGGCGGTCCTCCAGGATCGCTGGGTCAATCCAGAAACTGAGCGGCATGTCCTGGCTCACGCCCGGTGCCAGCGTCTGTTCGATGAAGCAGAAGCACGCAGTCTTGTGGAAATAACGGCCGACGATGTCGGGGGTGACGTTGTAGGTGGAGATACCGGTGACCGGGGCCGCGCTGTCATTCCGCGCGGTGTAGAAGGCGAGCCCTTCCTCGCCCAGCCGCACCGGCATCGACACCTGCTGCGGTACGAAGGACCAGGGCAGGCTGGGGCTGGTCGAGGCCACGAACCGGATGGACATGGTGGTATCGCCGATGGCGCCTGGGGCGGCGGTGCCCACCATGGGCGTGCCGCCGTAACCGGTGGCGCGGCAGAACAGGTCGTAAAGCGGCACCGCGGCGAAGGCGACGCCGACCATGAAGCCTACGAAGCCCAGGGCACCGGTGAGGGTGCGGCGGTTTCGGCGGGCCAGGGCTTCGGATGACATGAACGGTGAAGTGGCCCGGGTTGCGGGATCGCGCAAGGCTCCGCCCACTGAAGCGGCCCGGGGTCAACGCTAGCCTACCAACGAGCCGGACCAGCGGAGCGGGTCCTCCCCGCGCGACGCGTGGCCAGGCCGCAAGCCCGCCCGCTCAGCTGCCGCGTGGCCCCGGATATGACGGCAGACCGGGCACCCCATCCGCCCAACTGACGGCATCGGCGATATAGATCTGGTCCACCGGCGCCGCGTGCTCAGGCGCATCAAGCGTGGCGGAGGCCACGTCGATGATGCTGGTCCCATCGTCATAGAGCAGCGCGGT
>JACMRO010000262.1 GCA_014376425.1 Rubritepida sp. | reverse complement strand
ATGCGAGGGCGGGACCGGCCGGGCCGGACGGGGAGGGGCGGGGGGACGATCTGTGGGGGGGGTGAGGGGGGCGGCGGGGGGGGGGGGGGCGGTCCGGCGGCGCGAGCGGCGGCCGCAGCCTTGCTCGCCGCGGCCGAGGCCATCAGTGCCTGGGTGGCGGCAGCGTTAGACATCGCCTTGCGGGGCGCGGGTACCGCCTCGGCAGCAGGCTTCTCGGTCGATTTGGTAGAAGGCTTGGATGAGGTCACAGTGGCTTTCAGGGGGACGCGCGCAGGTAGATGCCCGGCGGTCGGTTTGCTGGTTCGCGCGGCGGCCGGTACCAGTCGGGCTGCGGGCTTGTCGGCGGCCGCGCCGGCACTTTTCGTGCTAGTTTTTACCGGCGACGCGCCTGCTGCAGCCGCCTTGGCAGGGGTTGGCTTTACCGGCGAAGGCTTGGCGGGCTGCACCTTACCGGGTTTCGGAACGGCCAAGCCCGTTAGCGGCTTTGACGAAGCCTGCTTCGGCGGCGCGGGTCGGCTTGCGGACGCCTTTGCCGCGACCTGCTGGTCGCCGGCAACGGGCGGCTTGTCGGGCGTAGCACTCGTTGCAGGCTTGCCCTCCGGGATTGCCTTGGCGCCCCCAATGGTAGGGCCCACACTGCCCAATGGCTCAACCTTAACCGGGGCCTTGGCGCTGTTGCGCTGTGCGCTGGGCATGGGGCAAACCTCTCGCTCGGACGGCTCGCTAAAGGGCCGCCGCATGGCTGGTCCCCGACGCCTGCACCGCGGCCGCCCGCGGTCAACGTCAAGGGTGGATCACCGCCGGACGCCGCCGACGATGCGATGCTGGGCCGCCACCATCCGACCGGCAGGTACCAGAAAGGCCCAGCCAGCAGACAGTTGCTGCAAGTCTGGAGGACTTAGCACGAAAATGCTGCACCGTCACCCGCCGCGGCCAGTGATCTTTGCCACGAGGGTTTCGCCGAACCGTCACCGAACCGTCATCGTCGCCCGTTAACCAACCGGCGACGAAAGGCGCACGCATGCTCGAGATCGATGGTCTGACCCGGCATTTTGGTGGCACCCGTGCTGTGGACGGCGTATCGCTGCGCATCCCCGACGGCCAGATGGTGGGGGTGATCGGGCGTTCGGGCGCCGGTAAGAGCACCCTGCTGCGGCTGATCAACCGCCTCGTCGAACCCACCGCCGGCAGCATCCGCTTCGGCGGGCGCGATGTGTCGACGCTGCGTGGCCAGGCGCTGCGCGACTGGCGCACCGGATGCGCCATGGTGTTCCAGCAGTTTAATCTGGTGCAGCGGCTCGACGTACTGACCAATGTGCTGATCGGGCGGCTGAACCACCGCCGCGGGGCGCTGGCCCACCTGGCATCGCTCTTCGCCCACTTCAGCGCCGCCGAGCGGGCCACGGCGCTGGCCACGCTGGACCGGTTCGACCTGCTCGGCACCGCCCTGCAACGCGCGGACACACTTTCAGGCGGCCAACAACAGCGCGTCGCCATCTGCCGGGCGCTGATGCAGCAGCCACGCATCCTGCTGGCCGATGAGCCGATCGCCAGCCTCGACCCGCAGAATGCGCGGGTGGTGATGGACGCGCTGCGCCAGGTCAACCGGCAGGACGGGCTGACAGTCCTGGTCAACCTGCACCATCTCGACACCGCCCGCGCCTATTGCGACCGCATCGTCGCGATGCAGCAGGGCAGGGTGATGTTCGACGGCGCGCCGGGAGAGCTGACCGCCGACCGCGTCGCCATGATCTATGGCGTGAGCGAGGCCGAGTTTCACGGCCACGCCGCGCCGCTGACCGGCTCGGGCATCGCCATGCCCGCCGGCGCCCTCGCCTGAACCCCTAGGAGCCATCCCCATGATCTCACGCCGCATCCTGGGCGCCGGCATCGCCGCCGCGCCGTTCGCTACCCCAAGCGCTGCCCTGGCCCAGCCCGTGGCGTCCGGCGCGCGCCGCACCGCCGACGCCGCAACCGCCATGCCGGCCGCCGGCCGCAAGCCCTGGGCGCAGCAGATCCCGCAGCTGCGCATCGGCCTGCTGGGCGGCGAGAACGAGGCTGACCGCATGGGCCGTTTCGGCGCCTACCAGCAGCTGCTGCAGACGACGTTCGACGTGCCCGTCCGTTTATTCGCCGCGTCCGATTATGCCGGCGTGCTGCAGGCCTTCTCGGCCGGGCAGATCGAGATGGCGAGCATGGGCCCCAGCGTCTACGCCGGCACCTGGATCGACATGAACGGCCGGGTCGAACCACTGGTGGTGCCCGAGGAGCGGGACGGCTCGATCTCCTACATCTCGGTCATGGTCGTTCGCGCCGATAGCGGCATCACCAACCTGGAAGGCATGCGCGGCAAGAGTCTGGCCTGGGCAGATGCGAACTCCACCTCCGGCTACCTGGTGCCGCGCTTCGCGCTGCGCCGCGCCGGCATCGGCCTGGAGAATGGCCAGTACTTCTCCCGCACCGGTTTTGCCGGCGGCCACGAGCAGGGTGTCGTGGCCGTGCTCCAGCGGCAGTACGACGCGATGATGACCTGGACGTCCGGCCAGGGGGACATCGCCCAGGGCCACACCCGCGGCAACCTGCGCGCCATGGTCGAGAAGGGCATGCTCAACATGGCCGACCTGCGGATCATCTGGTCGTCCGACCCGATCATCAACGGGCCGCTGACGGTCCGCTCCGAGCTGCCGCAGTCGTTCAAGGACGACATGACCAACTTCCACCTGGCGCTGCCGAAGTCGCACCCGACGGTCTACGAGCAAATCGAGCGTGGCGGCGGCACCGGCTACCGGACGGTGACGCATGCGCAGTTTGCCTTCCTGGTGGACATGCGGCGCGAGGAAGCGGCCGAGCGTCGCCGCCGGAGCTGAGACGATGCGCGGCACCCGGCGCGGCCTGGCAATTGTGGCGCCGATCCTCACCGTCGAACGCATCGACGGAACTACGAGCTACGTCGCCATCATGGTGACGCGGGCCGAGGCCGCCGCCCGGCATCGCCGGTCGTGAGCGGCGCGGTCGCAGCCCAGGAAGCGGCGTATCTCTCCCTGCGCCGGCAGCGCCGCCTCTCCACGGTGCTGGGCGCCGCCATATTCCTCGCCTGCCTGCTGACCGCCGGCTGGGTCAGCGAATTCCATCCCGCCACCCTGGCTGCCGGCGTGCCGCGCATCGGCGAGTATTTCGGCCGTATCGCGCCCAGCCTCGAATGGAGCAAGCTGTTCTCCGGCAGCGGCACCGAAGGCTCGCTCGCCTTCTGGTTCTACCGGCTCGACAAATGGGCGTGGCTGCTGTTCGAGACGGCGCAGATGGCGGCACTGGCCACGCTGATGGGTGCCACCGCAGCCTTGCTGCTGGCCTTCCCCGCGGCCCGGAACCTGCGCCTGCCGGCCTGGGCGTATCAGGGCGCGCGCCGGCTGCTGGAGGCGACCCGCACCGTGCCCGAGATCGTCTTCGCGCTCATCTTCGTCTGGGCCTTCGGCGTCGGCGCGCTGGCCGGCATCCTGGCCATCGCCCTGCATACCGCGGGCGCGCTGGGCAAGCTGTTCGCCGACGCGATGGAGAACATCGAGATGCGGCCCTGGGAGGGGGTGCGGGCATCGGGCGGCAGCTGGCTGCAGGCTTGCCGCTACGCCGTCCTGCCCGCCGCGGCGCCCGACCTGCTGAGCTACGCCCTGCTGCGCTTCGAGATCAACCTGCGCTCTGCCAGCGTCATCGGCTTCGTCGGCGCCGGCGGCATCGGCGAGGAGCTCTACAACGTGATTTCGTTCAATTACTACGAGGAGATCAGCGCCATCATCCTGCTGATCATCCTGGCGGTGATGTGCATCGACCTGGTGTCCGAACGGCTGCGCATGCGCATCATCGAGGTGGTGTCGTGAGCCGGGCGTTGAGCGCGGATGAAGTCGCCGCCTGGCGCAGCCGCATGCCCGCGGCATTTGCGCCGGCCGGGGCGGCGCGCGCCTGGCGGCTGTTCTGGGCGGCGGCGTTCCTGGCTTGGCTGGCGACCACACTGTGGTGGTTCGGCGTCACCCCGCCACGCCTGTGGAACGGGCTCTGGGGCCTGGGCGTCATCATCCGGCAGATGGTGCCGCCAAGCCCGGGCGAGCAATGGGTGGAGATCCTGCGGGGGCTGGCCGAAAGCGTCGCCATGGCCTTCCTGGGCACCGCCATCGCGGCCTTCGTCGCCATTCCGCTGGGCTTCCTGGGCGCGCGCAACGTCGCCACCAACATGCTGTTCCGCTTTTCCCTGCGGCGGGTGTTCGACGGCTTCCGCGGCATCGACCAGTTGATCTGGGCGCTGGCCTATGTCCGTGCGGTGGGGCTTGGGCCGCTTGCAGGAGTGCTGGCGATCGCCACCGCCGACATCGCGGTGCTGGCAAAACTCTACGCGGAAGCGATCGAGAATGCCGAGCGCCGGCAGATCGAGGCCATCGCCGCCGCCGGGGGCTCACCCACGTTGGTAATGCGCTTTGGCATCCTGCCGCAGGTGGCGCCGATCATGCTGGGTCACGCGTTGTATTTCTTCGAAAGCAACACGCGCTCCGCCACCATTCTGGGCGTCGTGGGGGCCGGCGGCATCGGCCTGCAGATCGCCGAGCGCATCCGCGTCCGATACTGGGACGAGGTGGCCTTCATCATCTTGCTGATGGTTGTGACTGTGATGGCGATCGACTGGATATCCAGCCGGATCAGGCGGCGGCTGATCGGCGCTTAACGGCGGGGCCAGGCGGTGGCATGGTGGCTCAAAGACCATCGGAGGACCCCCATGAAGCGCCGCACCCTGCTTGCCACCGCAACCCTTGGTACACTGGCCACGCCCGCCCTGGCGCAATGGGCGCCCAGCCGCACCGTCACCATCCTCATTCCCTTCGCCGCCGGCGGGGCGACCGACGTGATGGGCCGCCTGATCGCGCAGCCCATGGCGGCCAAGCTGGGACAAACCGTCGTGGTGGAGAACATGGCCGGCGCTTCGGGCGGGGTCGCGGCGGCGCGGGTGGCGCGCAGCCCGGCCGACGGTCACCTGCTCTTCCTTGGCCATATCGGCGTCTTCGCCTTCAACGCCCACCTGTTCCAGCGCCTCGCCTATGACCCGGCGGATTTCATTCCGACCGGCCTGGTCGCCACCAACCCGATGGTGCTGCTGGTCTCACGCAATTCGGGCATCACCAACATAGAGCAGCTGCGTGAGCGCGGCCGGGCCGGGCGGCTGTCGATCGGCAGCTCGGGCCTGGGCACCACGCTGCACATGGGTGGTGTGATGGTGAACCGCGCCCTGGGCGGCGGCAACACGCTGGTGCCCTATCGCGGCGGTGGCCCCGCCATTAACGACCTGCATGCCGGCGTGCTGGACGTGGTGATCGACCAGGCGTTGACGGCCCTGCCGGCGGTGGAGGCTGGTGCCCGGCCGCTCGCCGTCACCGGCCCCGTTCGCCTGCCGCAGATCCCTGACACGCCGACGACACGGGAGGCTGGGCTGCCGGGGCTGGATCTCGAAGTCTGGAACATCCTCACCGCCGTGCGCGGCACCCCCGCCCCGATTCTGGCCGCGGTGACCGAGGCGCTGGGGGCCGCTCTGGACGATGGGGGCGTGCGCGCCCGTTTCGCCGCCGCCTCAGCCCGCATCCCCGCCGTCGCCGAGCGCGGCCCGGCCTTCGCAGCCAACCTGGTCCGCACCGAGAATGTCCGGTGGGGCCAGTTCATCCGCGAGGCCGGGATCGAGCGCGAATGACTCCCGGCAAACCGCTTGAGGGCCTGCTCGTCGTCTCCATGGAGCAGGCGGTCGCCGCCCCCACCTGCTCGGCCAAGCTGGCCGATGCCGGCGCGCGGGTCATCAAAATCGAGCGTGCGGAGGGCGATTTCGCCCGTGGCTACGATGCGGCGGCGAATGGGCTCAGCACCTATTTCGTCTGGCTGAATCGGGGCAAGGAAAGCGTCTGCCTCAACATCAAGGATGCGGACGACAAGGCGCTGCTGGCGGCATTGCTGGCCCGCGCCGATGTCTTCATTCAGAACCTGGCGCCGGGCGCGATGGCGCGCGCGGGCTTCGGCGCGGCGGCGTTGCGCGTCCGCCACCCCCGCCTCATCACCGTCGACATTTCCGGCTATGGCGAGGAGGGAGAATACGCGGCGATGAAGGCTTATGACCTGCTGGTGCAGGCGGAATCCGGCCTGGCCAGCGTGACTGGCCGGGCCGAAGGGCCAGGGCGCGTGGGCTTCTCGGTCTGCGACATCGCCTGTGGAACGATGGCGCATGCGGCGGTGCTGGAGGCGCTGATCGAGCGCGGCATCACCGGCCAGGGCAAGGGCATCGCCGTCTCGTTGTTCGACGGCATGGCGGAGTGGATGAACGTGCCGCTGCTGTATTTCGAGGGCACGGGCAAGTCGCCGGCCCGCATCGGCATGGCCCATCCCAGCCTGTGCCCCTACGGCGCATTCGAAACCGCGGACGGTGCGCAGATCCTCATCTCGATCCAGAACGAAAGGGAGTGGGCAAGTTTCGCCACCCATTTCCTGGGCGATGGAGGGTTGGTGACCCGCCGCGAATTCGCCACCAACATGGCCCGTGTGGCCAACCGGCCGATGGTGGACGCGCATATCGCCGGCGTGTTCGCCGCACGCTCCCGCACCGCTTGCGTGGCGGCGCTGGGGGCGGCCAACACGGCCTACGGCTTCATCAACGGCGTTGACGGACTGGCCGCCCACCCCGCGCTGCGCCGGGTGACGGTGGCGACGGAGTGCGGGCCGGTGCGGCTGGCCGCCCCCGCCGCGCGCTTCTCCGATGGCGAGCGGGCGCTGGGTCCGGTGCCCGCGCTCGGCCAGCACACCGATGCGGTCAGGGCCGAGTTCCTGGCATGAAGCGCCGCGCGCTGCCATTCCTGGCCGCGCCGGCCATGGCTGCGCAGGCCCTGGCGCAGCAGGCCTGGCCACGCCGCCCCATCACCCTGATCGTCCCCACTCCGCCGGGCGGCGCCACCGACCTGATGGGGCGGGTGATGGCGCAAAGCCTCGGCGCCAGCCTGGGCGTGCCTGTCGTGGTCGAGAATCGCAGCGGTGCCGCCGGCGTCATCGCCACCGAACAGGCGGCCGCCGCGGCGCCCGATGGCCACACCATCGCCATCGGCATGATCAGCACGCTGGCGGTCAATCCGCACATCTACCCCCGCCTGCGCTACGACCCGCTGCGGGACTTCGCCCCCATCGGCCTGATCGCCCAGGTGCCGATGGTGCTGCTGGCGCAACCAGCCCTGGCCGCGGGCGGACTGGCCGGCTTCATCGCACGGGTCCGCGCGGCGCCCGACACCGTGACCTATGGCAGCGCCGGCTCTGGTTCCAACGTGCATATCGGCATGGTGGCGTTCCTGGACGCGGCGGGGCTGCGCATGGTGCACGTCCCCTATCGCGGCTCGGCCCCGATGGTCATCGACCTGGTGGCGGGCAATATCCAGACGGGCATGACCGGCACGCCTGCGGCCTTGCCGCTGCTGCGCGCGGGTCGGGTGGTGGCGCTGGGCACCACCGCGCCGCAGCGGCTGGCGCAGACGCCCGAAACCCCGGCGATCGCCGAGACGCTACCGGGCTTCGAGGCGATGCAATGGTATGGGCTGGTGGCCCCGGCACGCACCCCGCCCGAGATCGTCGCGCGGCTGCACGACGCCACCAACGCCGCGCTGGCCGAGGCGGCGGTGCGCCACCGCCTGATGGAGGAAGGCGCCATCCCCGACCCGCGTAGCGCCCAGGCATTCGCCGCCTTCATCGGCAGCGAGCTGGATCGCTGGGGGGTGCTGGCGCGGCGGAACAATCTGCGGCCTGGGGATTGAGGCGGCCGCCCCGCGCTCAAGCCGGGCCTGACCTGGTCGCACGCGGGCGTAACCAGCGCCCTGGAGAGATGGCCGGTTCGAAGCCGGCCACGGCAGCCCTCTACACCAGACCACCATTCACATGCAGCACCTGCCCGGTGATGTAGCCCGCCGCCGGCGAGGCCAGGAATTGCGCCGCCGCCGCCACATCGTCGGGCGTGCCCAACCGCCCCAGCGGGATGTTCGCCACCACCTGCCGCCACTGCTCGGGCGTGAAGGCGGAATGCCCCGTGGCATCCTTTCGGGTGAAGCCGGGTGCCACGCAGTTCACCGTGGCGCCGCTCGGCGCCAGCTCCAGCGCCAGGCTGCGGCTCAGCGCCTCCACCCCCGCCTTGGCCGCGGCGGTGGCGGGGAAGCCCGCCACGCCGGTGCGGAACACATGCGCCACGAAGCTGGAGATGGCGATGATGCGACCATGCTCCGCCGCCGCCACGGCGGGCGCGGCGGCGCGTGCCAGTCGCAGGAAGGCCCAAAGGATGGTGTCGAAGCTGCGCGCGAAACCCGCTTCGTCCTGTGCCAGCAGCGGTGTGCGGTCGGCAAAGCCCGCATTGGCCACGACCACGTCGACGCCGCCGAATGCGGCGCTGGCACGCGCTACCAGCGCCGCCGGCGCGTCCGGCTCCGTCATGTCCGCCAGCATCACCTCGGCCCGCGCCCCCGCCTGGCGCCCCGCCTGCGCCACCGCCTCGGCGCCCGCCTGGTTGCGTCGCGTATGCACCAGAAAAGCCGTGCCGGGCGCCGCCATGGCCCGCACGCAGGCAGCGCCGATGCCCGAGGCCGCGCCGGTGATCAGGTATCTCCGCATCTGTGCCCCCCGGCCCGCCGCCAGTTTGTCAGGCGGGGGGCGGCGCGTCCATCGCCGCTTCCACCCAGCCCGCCGCGCGCAGGTAGCGGCCGATGCCCTCGAACGGGATGAGCATCGCCAGCGCCTCGCGCAGTTGTTCGGGGCTGGCACCGGCTGCCAGCGCCCGGCCGGCATGGCTGCGCACACCGGCCTCGTAGCCCTGCGCCGCCAGCAGGACGACCACGATAAGCTCCTTCTGCGCCACCCCCAGCGCGCCCTCTGCCAGGGAGGCGCGGAGGAAGGGCCGCAGCACCTCCGCCAGCGCCGGCCGGCTGGCTACGAAGGCGTCCCAATCCGCATTCGCCACGCGCCACCCCGTTGAAAAGCCAGGCCCGGCTGGTAGCCTCCGCCCCGCAACGGAGCAAGCCACCATGACCGACCTCCCCGAAGCCAGCCCCGCCATCCGCGCCGAGATCCTGGACTGGCTGGACCGCTTCGCCGCTTGCGTGCGCGCGGTGGATTACAAGGCGGCCTATCCGTTCTGGCACGAGAATGCGCTGGCCTTCGGCACCCATAAGCGCGTGCTGGAAGGGCTGTGGGACTGGCGCGACCGGCAGT
>JACMRO010000261.1 GCA_014376425.1 Rubritepida sp. | reverse complement strand
CGGCGGACTGGCTGCGGCGGGCGCTGGCGCGGCTGGCCTGGGCGCGCGCGGCCGAGGCGGTGGGGATCCCCGCCCTGATGCTGGCGGCGCTTTGGAGTGCGGGCTTCTTCGCGCTGGCCGGCGGGCACGGCGCACCCGGCTATGGCCGCATGATGCTCGACCTGTTCGCCCCCTTCGACGGCAATCGCTGGAGCCGCTTCTGGCCCGACCTGCCCGACCTGCAGCACCCGGAGGCGGGCAACAACTATCTCGGCTTCGGGGTGATCCTGCTGCTGCTGGCCGGGCTGTTGGCGTGGCGGCGCCCGGGGGTGCTGCGCGGACAATGGCCCCTGGTCGCTGCGCTGCTTTGCATGCTGGCTTTCGCCATCACCCCGCGCGTGGCCGTGCTGGGGCATGTGGTGGAGTTGTTCGTCCTGCCTGGCTGGGCCGAGCGCATTGCCAGCACGTTGCGGGCCTCGCAGCGATTTGCGTGGCCGCTGCTCTATTTGTTGCCGGTGCTGGCGGCGGCGGCGCTGGCGGCGCGCATCGGCGGCCGGGCGGCGGGACTGGTGTTGTCGGCGCTGCTGGCGCTGCAGGTGGTCGACCTCGGTCCCGGCCGCGCCTTCCTGCATGGGCTGATGGTGGAGGCGCACGGCCGCGGCATCCGCCCTACCGATGACGCCTTCTGGGGCCAGGCCGCCCGGCGTTACGACCGTGTTCGCGCCGTGCCCGCCGGCAATCTGGGCGAGAACTGGGAGCGGCTGGCGGTGATCGCCGCCCGGCATGGCATGGCGACGGATGCCATCTACCTGGCCCGCGCCGATGAGGCGGTAGCCCGCGCCCTGCAGGACCGCGTGCTGCGCGCCCTGGGCCGCGGCCGGTACGAGCCGGGCACGCTCTACATGTTGCGTGACGCGGTGGCGCTGGAGCTGGCGCGGCAGGGCATGGACCCGACGCGCGATCTGCTGGCGGTGGTGGACGGGATGGACGTGCTGGCGCCGGGCTGGTTCAGCCCAACTACGCCCCCAGACGCTTCCAGGTGATCACCAGAACGTCGCGCCGGCTGGGCCGGCCGGGGTCGGTCGGTTCGATCGGCGTGACGCCATGCATGGTGCGGGCGTCGTCCAGAAAGGCCGTGTCGAGCAGCCCGTCCAGGGTGAAACGGGCCAGCCCGGCACCGTCATTGCCGGTGACCAGCGTTTCACCGCCGGTCAGGTTGGTGCGGCCGATCATGCTGATGAGGACGAAATCTACCCCGTCGTGGTGCACGCCTTCGGGCGTCGGGTAGCCTGGCTGGCCGGCTTCGGCCTCGATGCGAAACTGGTGCAGCTCGATGAACCAGCCTGCCCCGGCGGGCAGGGCGGTGGCGCCGAATGCCAGCAATGCCGCGACCGCAGCCCCACCGCCCACGCCATCCTCGACCGGCGCGAACCAGCGGTCCACCCCGCCGTTCAGGCTATTATGCGCGCTGGCCTGGAAGTGTGGCCGGTGCAAGCCGCGGCGCGGTGCGGCCCCCGGCAGGGCCAGGAAATTCGCATGACGACGACGACGGTAACGGCCGCCATCGGCCATGAAACGATCGGTCTCCAGCCTTTCCCAGCTTGCCGCGAAACCTTCCAGCGCGTCTGGTGGCACGGCCAGGGCGCGCTGCATGGCGGCCGGCATCAGCCGCAGGTAGCCCGGGCCCAGCAGCTGGCCCGCCAGGTCCCGCGGGGCGGCGGCCGTCACAGCACCTGGCCGATCGGCGCCGCATCGGCCGTCATGCCGGCCAGCACCTCGGCCACGTGGCGCACCCGCACCGTGCTGCCCTGGCGCGACAGCCTGCCGGCCAGGTTCAGCAGGCAGCCCATATCGCCGGCCAGCAGCGTATCGGCGCCGCTGGCCGCGATGTCGCGCGTCTTGTCGCTGACCATGCGGGTGCTGATCTCGGGATATTTCACGCAGAAGGTGCCACCGAAGCCGCAGCAGACGTCGCGCTCGACCAGCTCGCGCAGCTGAAGTCCGGCCACGCCGGCAAGCAGCGCCCGCGGCTGCTCGCGCACGCCAAGTTCGCGCAGGCCCGAGCAACCATCGTGATAGGCGGCCACGCCCTCGTAGCGGGTGGGATTTGGGGTGGCGCCCAGCACGTCGTGCAGGAAGGCGGTGAGCTCATGGGTACGTGCCGCCAGCTCCCGCGCCTCGCCCAGCGCTGCCGGGTCGGAACTCTCGAACAAGGCGGGGTAGTGATGCGCGATCATGGCGGCGCAGCTGCCGCTGGGCGCCACCACATGGTCGTAGCCGCGGAAGGCGCGGATGACCTGGCGCGCGATGGCCTGTGCCGTGGCGCGGTCGCCGCTGTTGTAGGCCGGTTGCCCGCAACAGGTCTGCGCCTGCGGCACCTCGACATCGCAGCCTGCATCTTCCAGCAGGCGGATGGCCGCAAAACCTACGCTGGGCCGGTGCAGATCGACCAGGCAGGTGACGAACAGGGCGACGCGGGGCTTGGACATTTCGATACGCTAGCGGGCCGGACGCCGCACGGCCATCCGGGCGCAAAAAAGGGGCCTTTCGGCCCCCTCCCCGTCGTAACGTTGGGCGCTCTGATCAGGCGGCCACGATCTTCCATGCAACGTGCAACAGGACGCCGACCAGGGCGACGGCGCAGCCCATCAGGGCGATACGCAGGCCCAGCAGTACGATGTTGCCAGCGCCTTCAACGGCCACGGGCTCAGCAACCGTGTTGGCATGACGGGGGGAAAGACGGGCACCACTCATGAAATTTCCTTATAGAACGATCGTCGCAATCGACACCCTGAAATGATCACAACATCCTGAGCTCTGCAATCGCAAAAACGAATAATGTCTAAAAAAACGTAACATCACGTCGATTTGATCCATTAAGGATCGCTTTATGATCCGATCGATCCTCCAGTCTCATCAATCAATCGTGAGCCGAAGCCGAGCGACCGTCTCGCGTTCAAACACGGCACGCTCACGGGCGAACTCGCGATAGGCCTCCGGGCCGAGATACTCGTCCGGCATGTCCCACTGCCGTGCGATGCGTTGCGTCTGCTCATCCTGAAGCGCCTTGCGAAAAGTGGTATGCAGCAGCTGCACCAGCTCAGGCTCCATTCCCCGCGGGCCGGCGATGCCATAGGGGCTGGTGACACTCATGCCGTAGCCCAGTTCGCGCAGCGTCGGCACATCGGGAAATCCTGGCAATCGGGTTGGCGTCCAGGCCGCCAACAAGCGGAAGTCGCCGTTGATCACCTGCTCCCGCCAGCTTTGCGAGTCGCTGATCGCGGTGATCTGGCGGCCGAGCAGTGCGGTCACCCCCTCCTGCGCGCCCCGGTAAGGGATGTGCGTCATCTGCGCCGACTCGCGCTCCAGCAGCAGTTCCATGGCGATATGGTTGGTCGTGGCGATACCGCTGGTGGAGTAGGTCAGCTCGCCCGGGCGGCGACGCGCCGCCTCCATCAGGTCGGCGAAGCTGCGGTACGGGCTGTCGGCCCGCACCACGGTGCCGAAGACGAAGCCACTGATCTGCATGATGTAAGTGAAATCGGCCACCGGGTCCCAGGTCGGCTGCCTGGTCAGGAAAGGGTGGCGGATGATGGAGAGGTGATGGTGCGCCAGCGTGTATCCGTCCGGGCGCGCCTGCTGCACCAGGAATATCGCGGCGCGGGTGCCGCGGGCGCCGGGCATGTTCTCGATAAGCACGGGCTGGCCCAGATCCTGCTGCACCACCTCGAACATGCGCCGGTGCAGGGCGTCCAGGCTGCCGCCGGGCGGCCAGGGGATCAGGAAGCGGATTGGCCGGTTCGGAAAGCGGGCCTGGGCGAAGGCCGGCGTGCCCAGGGCGGTCGCAAGGATGCTGCGACGGAACATGCGCGTCACTCCAGCCGGATGCCAAGACGGGCGATGATGCCGCGTTCCTGCTCCAGCCGCTGGCGCACGAATTCGGTGTATGCCTCGCTATCGAGGTAGACCAGCGGCATGTCGAACTGGTCCCGCACGCGGGCGTTGGCATCGCTGAACAGCGCTTCACGAAATGCGTCGTGCAGGCTGCGGACGATGCCGCCATCCATTCCCGGCGGGCCGGACAGGCCATAGTTGCTGGTAACTTCCATGTCGTAGCCCAGCTCGCGCAATGTCGGCACATTGGGGAAGCGCCGGGCGCGGGCGGCACTCCACACGCACAGCAGCCGCATCGTCCCAGCCTCGACGTGCGGCGCCCAGGTCGAGCTGTCGGCGATCATGTTTACCTGGCCGTTCAGCACCGGCGCGATCGCCTCGTTCGAGCCGCGGAACGGGACGTGCAGCAGCTCGACCCCCTCACGGGCGCAGATTTCCTCCATCGCCAGGTGGTTCGTGGTGGCGACACCGGAGGTCGCGAAGGACAGTGCGCCGGGTCGGCGCCGGGCGTCCTCCAGCATTTCCCGAAAGTCCCGCCACGGCGCGTCGGCCCGCACCGCCACGCCGAACAGCCAGCCGCTCAGGCCGATGATGTGGGTGAAATCGGTCACCGCATTCCATTGCGGGACACGGACCAGCAAGGGCCGGCGGATGACGGACAGGTGCATCTGCCCCACCGTCATGCCATCGGGTCGCGCCTCACGCGCCAGGTGGATGGCGTGCAACGTCCCGCCGGCGCCGCCGCGATTATCGACCACCACCGGCTGGCCCAGGCTGCGGGCCACGCTTTCAGCCATGGCGCGGAGCTGCGCGTCAGCGCTGCCCCCGGCCGGCCAGGGGATGATCATGCGGATTGGACGATCGGGCATCCAGCGCGGCTGCGCGAGCGCGGGCGCAGCCAAGCCGGCAGCCAGCGCCGCGCGGCGGGTGACGTGGACCATGATTCCTCCAGGCGGCCTTGATCGACCTTGGCAGATATCAGGCCATGCCCAGTCCTGCCGATGCAAGCCCTTGCTGCGTGCGCCGTCGATGAAGGGGCGCAGGCGCCGGCCTCAACACCCGCCGGCGTGCTCTCAGCCCGGCGCGCGCGCCACGTCGATCCGGTAGTCCTTGTTCGACGCGTAGGGGTTGCGGGACCATCCGGCCGGCAATGCGGCCAGAAACCCCTCCGCCGCCGCCTGGCCCGCCATGGCGCCGTCATTCGGCCCCAGCCAGTTCACCAGCAGCAGCATGCCGCCCGGTAGCAGAGCGTCCGCGCACCGCGCCGCCAGGCGCTCCAACTCGGCCCGCGGCAGAAAGTACAACACTTCCGACATGACGATCAGATCGAACCGGGTTGACGGCCATTCGGCGGGGATCGCCATTTTCTCGAAGCGCACCTGCGGCAGATGGGCGCAGCGGGCGCGGGCATCGACCAGCGGCGGCTCTACCAGGTCCACGCCCAGGTAAGCGTCGCACTCGGGCGCCAGGCGCTGCGTCAGCGTGCCCATGGCGCAGCCGATCTCTAGCCCGCTGGCAAAATGCCGGCCTTCCAAAGCCGCCAGGGTGGCAGCGTATTTGCTCACTTCATAAGCGCTGGTGGTCAGATTCCACGGGTCGGCTGAGCGTTCGTACAGCTTTTCGAAATGATCGGCCCATTTGGCATCCGGCATCAGTTGGCCCTTTCCAGGCGGAAAATTTCGCGCGGGCGGCGCGTCATGGCCAGATGGCCCGGCGGCAGGGCGAAGCCCGCACCAAAGCCGCCGGGTGCCCGGCCCAGCTGGGAGACGTGACAGGCCAGCGCGGCGCGGCGGCGGGTCTGCGCACCTACCCGTACCGGCAGCATCCGGCCGCCATCCATCGGCCCCCACATGGCGTATTCGGCGAGGAGGATCG
>JACMRO010000260.1 GCA_014376425.1 Rubritepida sp. | reverse complement strand
TCGCTTCGTGATGCTGTTGTGCCTCGCCGCATGGCCCGCCCTGGCGCAGGATTTTCCGACCCGGCCAATCCGCTTCATCGTGCCTTTCGCGCCCGGCGGGCCGTCCGACATCGTCGCCCGCATCATGGCGCCACGCATGCAGGCGGCGCTGGGCCAGCCGGTGGTGGTGGAGAACCGGGTGGGTGCGGGCGGCGTGGCGGGGGTGGAGGCGGGGGGGCGGGCGGCACCCGATGGCCACACCATCTCGATCGCCAGCGCCGGCGCACTCGCCATCTCGCCCCGTCTGGGCCGCGGTACGCCTTATGTTCCGCTGCGCGACCTGGCCGCGCTGACGCTGGGTGTGCTGGTGCCCGAGCCGCTGGTGGTGCCCACCGTGCTGCCGATTTACACGGTGGCGGGCCTCATCGCCGCCGCCCGCGCCCGACCCGGTGCGCTGAACTTCGCCAGCTCCGGCCCCGGCAGCATGCCGCATCTCGCCGCCGAGCAGCTGCGCGCGGCGGCCGGCATCGACATCACCCATGTCGCCTATCGCGGCGGCGCGCCGCTGGCCATGGCGGTGCTGCAGAACGAGGCGCAGCTGGGCTTCGCCGACCTGCCGATCCTGCTGCCGCATATCCGCGCCGGCACGCTGCGCGCCCTGGCGGTGGGTTCGCAGGCGCGGCTGCCCTGGATCCCCGACGTGCCGACCATGGCGGAGGTCGGGCTGCCCAGCGTCGATGCGTCGAACTGGCATGGCATCGTGGCGCCGGCACGGGTGCCGGAGGCCATCCTGGTGCGATTGCACGCCGCTGCCGCCGGCGCGCTGCGCGACCCCGAGGTGGCCAGGCTGCTGACCGAACAGGGCGCCTTCCCCGGCGGCAACAGCCGGGCGGAGTTCGCCGCCTTTATCGCGTCGGAGCTGGAGAAATGGGGCGAGGTGATTCGCCGCGGCAACATCGTTGGAGACTAGCGCCATGTCATTCGCACAAGCAGAGGGCGCGCGACTGTATTTCGAGGAGACCGGCTCCGGTCACCCGATTATCTTCGTGCATGAATTCGGCGCCGACCATCGCGAGTGGGAGCAGCAGGTGCAGTTCTTCTCGCGCGAGTATCGCTGCATCGCCTTTGCCGCGCGCGGCTACCCGCCCTCGGACGTGCCGGCCGACCCGGCACTGTATGGGCAGGATTTCGCCGTGGCGGACATTTTGGCGGTGATGGACCATTGCGGCGTGGAGCGTGCCCATGTCGTGGGCCTCTCGATGGGGGCCTTCGCCACGCTACTCTTCGGCATCCGCCATCCGGCGCGCGCCACGGCGCTGGTGGTGGCCGGGGTCGGCACCGGCTCCGACCTGGCCGGGCTGGCCGATTTCCGCGCCGCGCAACAGGAACGGGCGATGGCGCTGCGCGCGCAAGGCTGGCCGGCCCTGGCCGAGGAGGCGGCGCACAGCCCCACCCGCATCCAGCTCAAGCACAAGAACCCGCGCGGCTGGGCGGAATACGTCACCCACCTGGGCCAGCATTCGGCCGAGGGGTCGGCTATGACGCAGGCGCACTACCAGGGCCGGCGTGACCCGGTCCATGCCTGGGAGGCCGCCCTGCGGGGCATGGCGGTGCCTACCCTGCTGGCAGTGGGCGATGAGGACGCGCCCTGCATCGAGGCCAACCTGTTCCTCAAGCGCACCTTGCCCGCGGCCGGGCTGTGGATGCATCCGCGCACCGGCCACGCGATCAACCTGGAGGAACCCGCCGCATTCAACGCGGCGGTGCGTGACTTCTTCGGCACGGTGGAACGCGGCCGCTGGCGCCTGGGCGTCGCCACTTGACCGGGTGGGGCCGGGCCTGCCGCTGAGCGGTGGGCCGGCCGGTGCGCCGGGGTTGCTGGCGCCGGGTGCGGGGGGCGTCAGGAAGGCCGGATAAGGTCGAGCATTGCCAGGCTCTCGCCCTCGATCCGTGCCTCCAGCTCGGCCATCAGCTTCGCCCGCACCAGCCCCGGCGGCAGGGCGGGCAGGATTTTCACCCGGATCACTCCCGGCCGCTTCTGGAACGCCTTCTTGCCCCAGAAAACGCCGCTGTTGGTTGCGACCGGCACCACCGGCACCCGCGCCGCCGCGGCTATGGCGGCGACGCCTGGCTGGTAGGGCTCGGTCATGCCAGGCACCGCGCGGGTACCCTCGGGATAGATCACGATCTGGCGGCCGGCATCGGCGGCGGCGCGCGCTGCCTTCACCATGGTCCGCAGCGCCGTGGCGCCGCCTTCGCGGTCGACCGAGATCATACCGCATTTGCGCGCCAGCCAGCTCCAGACCGGGATGCGCATCAGCTCGATCTTCATCACGTAGCAGGGGTCGGGCAGCCGGCCGAGCCAGAACACCGTGTCGAAGGCCGACTGGTGCTTGCTGACGATCAGCACCGCGCCGGGCGGGATGTTGTCGGCGCCCTCTACTTGCACCCGCACGCCGCAGAAGACGCGCAGCATCGCCTCCGTCACCCAGGTGTAACTGCGTAGGACGTAGAGCAGCACGCCGCGCGGTAGAGCCAGCAGCGGCAGGCTGGTCAGTACCGTGACGGCGGTGAAGAAGTAGAAGCCCAGGTTGAACAGCAGCGAGCCGAGGAACACCCTCATGGCAGTTGCCGCAGCCACAGCCGCACGGTGGCCAGCGCGGTGGCCCAGGCGATGCCGCCGGCGAGCAGCGGCAGCGCCACCAGCCCGAACCATGGCATGGTCAGCGCCGCGCCCAGCAGCGGGGCCGCCAGCCCGCCCAGCAGCCACAGCAGCGGGGCGGCCAGCGCCGCCCCCAGCAACCCGCCGGCACCCGCCAGCCAGCCGATGCGGGCGGCGAAACGCCGGGCGATGGCGCCATCGGTAGCCCCCATATCGTGCAGAATGGTGATGGTGGCGCGGCGCGCCGCAATGCCCGCCCGGGTTGCCACGGCAACCATGGCCGCCGCCACGCCCGCGACCAGCGCCAGCACCAGCCAGGCCAGGCCCTGCAGGCTTCGCGCCAGGGCCGAAAGCCGCGCGACCCAGACGCCATGCGCCTCCACCCGCGCGCCGGGCAGGGCGGCGATGATTGCGGCGGGCAGCGCCGCCGCCTCCGGCCCCAGCCGCGCCAGACGAAGCTCGATCATCGCCGGCAGCGGCAGGCCGGTGGCGTCGCCCAGCCAGGGGCGCAGCAACGCGGTGAGGTGTTCACGGTCGAGCGGCAGGGCCTCGGCCACGCCGGGCAGCGTGGCCAGGGTCAGCGCGGCCGGGCCCAGCGCGGTGCCGGCGGGCAGTTCCACCAGCATGGCGGCGGCGGCCCCGCCCCGCCAGCGCGCCGCCATGGCGCCGGCCGCCACCGCGCCAGCCATCGCCAGCGCCGCCAGCAGCGCCATGGCGGCGACCAGGCCGGGCAGCAGCCGGTCGGCG
>JACMRO010000259.1 GCA_014376425.1 Rubritepida sp. | reverse complement strand
GCCAGTCACGCGCCGGCACGTGGCAGTTCATCAGGCAGGCCGCGGCCTGCAGCCGGTGCTGGCCACGCGTGCCGGCGAAATGCTTGCAGATGCCCTTGATGGACCGTTTCGCCCGGTCCGCCACGGTCACGGCCAGGCCGAAGCCCATGCCCGCCACGGCGCCACCTGCCGCGCCAAGTACCGTTCCGACGACAGGCGCCACGGACCCGATCGTGGCGCCACCGGCGACCGCGGCGATCTGCAGCCCCAGCTTAGCTGTGCCGGTGACCGTCTTGCGGATGGCCTTAGTGTGCTTCTTTCCCCGCGCGTAGAGAATGGCCTTCCGCACGTCGGTCAGGCCGATGTCGGTGTCATCGAATTTGGCATCACCGGACATGTAGAAGCGCTGCAGCAGGTCGGTCAGCGCATGCACTTTGATTTCCGCTGCCGCAGCCGACAGAAAGTCATCGGAGCCAGCCACCAGCCTGCCGGCCAGGTTCTTGCCGATCCCCCGGGCGACGTAATCCACATACACGTTCTGGTTCACACTGGCTGACATGAGGAGCGCCTTTTCATAGTTCTGTCAGAGGCGACGCTAACCGATGCTGGCCTCCGTGGGCAAAGTATTTCCCTGTCGGCCCAATAGCCTGGAGGCACTCGCCTTCGGAGAACTTTAGAGTTTACCCGCGTCCATCAGCCTTCGAAGCGGATGTTCCGCTCGCGGATGACACGGCTCCATTTCGCATGCTCAGCGGCCACGAAGGCGCGCGCTTCTGTCTCCGTGCCCCCGGTCAGCAGGAAGCCGGACTGGGTGGCGCGGCCGGCGATGCCCGCGTCGCGTAGGACCAGGTTGGCCTGTTCATTCAGCCGGGCAGCCACCGCGTCCGGCGCGCCAGCCGGTAGCCAGAACATGATCCAGCTGTACGCCTCGAAGCCGGGCACCACGCTTTCCGCCAGCGTCGGCAAGTCGGGCAGGACGGGCAGGCGCGCGGCGGTGCCCACAGCCAGCGCCGGCAATTGCCGGTCGGCGATCATGGACGACGCGGCAGGCAGGTCGACGATGGAGAAATCGACCCGCCCCGCGCGGACCTCGACCAGCCCCGGCGCGCTGCCGCGGAATGGCACGTGGGTGATGTCGGCGCCGGTCATCGAGCGGTACAGCTCGCCCGCCAGATGGGCCGGGTTGCCCACGCCGCCGGAGGCGAAGGTCATGCTACCGGGGGGCGCCGATTGCACGGCGCGGTGCCAGCTGGCCACGTCGCGGGCTGGGAAGTCCGGCCGGGTGACCAGGACCGTGGGCGTGATGGCCAGCCCCACCACGGGGCGGAAATCGCGCACCGGGTCGTAGGGGGCCGGGGTCATCATCAGCGGCGCAGTCAGCGCGGAGATGGTGGCGACCAGGATGGTATGGCCGTCGGGCGCCTCACGCGCCACCAGGTTGCTGCCCACCGTGGCGCCTGCGCCGGTGCGGTTCTCAACAACCACGTTTTGGCCCAGCGCGGCCTGCATGGACCCGGCCACCAGGCGTGCCAGGATGTCCGGGCTGCCGCCGGCGGGGAAGGGCACGATGAGGCGGATAGGTCTGCTGGGCGACCATCCCTGGGCAAGGGCGGGGGTGGCGAGCGGGAGGGCCAGGGCGGTGCGACGTGCGATCATGAAGGCCGTGTAACCCGCCGACTGGGGGTCTGCCAATCGCAAACCCTTGCATCGCCACCCGCGAACGACACCTAGAGCCACGATGACAGACCCCGTGGCGCCAGGCCGAGAGAAACTGGTCGAGACGAAGCAGCGCTGGGCCCAGGAGGGCCGGCTGCTGACCGGTGTGGCCGCAGACCCCGCCACTCGCCTGCCCCCCGGGCAGCGCCTCGTCACGGATTTTCCAGTGCTGGATCTGGGCGTGCAGCCCGACATCGCGCGAGCGAAGTGGCATTTGCGGGTGGATGGGCTGGTCGCCAACCAGCTGATCCTGGACTGGAGCGCCTTCGAGGATATCGCGACTGCGGAATTCACCAACGACATCCACTGCGTCACCGCCTGGTCGCGCTACGATAATCGCTGGCGCGGCGTAGGGGTCCAGGCCCTGCTCGACCTGGCGCAACCCGCCGCCGAGGCGAGCCACGTCGTGCTGCACAGTTACGACGGCTACACCACCAACCTCGGTTTGGACGCCTTCGCCCGGGCGAAGAATCTGGTCGCCACCCACTGGAATGGCGCCCCCCTGGAACGGGTGCATGGGGGGCCCGCACGTCTCGTGGTGCCGCATCTGTATTTCTGGAAGAGCGCAAAGTGGCTCAGCCGCATCGAATTTGTGGCGGAAGACCGGCCCGGCTTCTGGGAGGTGCGCGGCTACCACAACAACGCCGATCCCTGGGCGGAGGAGCGCTATGATTGAACGACGCGCACTCATCGCGGGGGTGTTGGCCGCACCCGCACGGGCTGCGGGGCTGGCGGACTTCACCCTGGCGCGGCTGGAGGGCGGGCCGCTGCCGCTGCGTGAATTCGCCGGCCGCGCCCTGCTTATCGTGAACACGGCCAGCTTCTGCGGCTACACTCCACAATATACCGGCCTTCAGCGCCTGCATGACCGGTTCGAGGCGCGTGGCCTAACTGTGTTGGGGGTGCCCAGCAACGACTTCCAGCAGGAAAGCACCTCGAACCAGGCGATCAGGGAATTCTGTGACGGCATGTTTGGTATTACCTTCCCAATGGCGGCACTGAGCCATGTGCGCGGGCCACAGGCGTTGCCGCTCTTTCAATGGCTGGCGCGGGAGGCCGGTGGCCCGCCCCGGTGGAACTTCCACAAATACCTGGTGGCGCGCGATGGACTGCGCCCGCGCGGCTTCGCCACGCAGATCGAGCCCGGCTCACGCGAGATGCTGCGCGCGGTGGAAACGGTGCTGGCCTGAGGATCGCGACCTTCAACATGAACGGCGTCGTCAAGCGGCTGGAGAACCTGCTGGCTTGGCTGGCACTGACCCGGCCGGACGTCGTCTGTCTTCAGGAGTTGAAGGCCACGCAGGAAGCGTTCCCTGCAGACGCGCTGCGGGCTGCGGGCTACCACGCCGTCTGGCGTGGACAGCGGAGCTGGAATGGCGTGGCCATCCTGGCCCGCACGCCCCCGATCCTCACCCGCAACGCACTGCCGGGGGACGCGCCCGGCGCACCGGCGCGCTACATCTAGGCCGCGGTCGATGGCGTGCTAATCGGCTGTCTCTACGCCCCCAACGGCAACCCGCGGCCTGGGCCGAAATTCGAGGCCAAACTGGAATGGATGACGCGGTTAGACGCGCATGCCCGGAGCCTGCTGGCCAGCGGCGTGCCGGTGGCGCTGCTGGGCGACTACAACGTCGTGCCGACCGACGCAGACATCTATCGCGTGCGCGCCTGGAAGGAGAACGCGCTGTTGCAGCCCGAACCCCGCGCCGCCTTCGCCGCATTGCTGGCGATGGGCTGGCGAGACGCGCTGGGTGACAGTCGGCCGTGGACCTTCTGGGACTATAAGCGAGATGCCTGGGCGCGGGATTCTGGACTGCGGATCGACCACATTTTGCTCGGCCCCGGTGTGCGGCTGCAGGATTGCGGCGTTGATCGCGCGGTCCGCGGCGAGGAAGGGGCGAGCGACCACGCCCCCGCCTGGGCGATTATTTCGGCGACAGCACCATGATCATCTGACGGTTCTCGAGCCGGGGCATGCTCTCGACCTTTGCCAGTTCCGCCAGCTCGGTCTTCACCCGTTCCAGCACCTTCACGCCCAATTCCTGGTGCGCCATCTCGCGGCCCCGAAACCGCAGCGTCACCTTGACCTTGTCGCCATCGGCGATGAAACCCTTCATCTGCTTCATCTTGGTATCGTAATCATGATCGTCGATATTCGGACGGACCTTGATTTCCTTGATCTCAACGACCTTTTGCTTCTTCCGGGCCTCATTGGCCTTCTTCTGCTGCTCGTACTTGAACTTGCCATAATCGGTGATCTTGCAGACGGGCGGGACCGCGCCGGGGCTGATTTCCAGAAGGTCGAGGCCTACCGAATAGGCTCGCAGCAACGCATCACGCGAGGTCATCACCCCCACCATCTCGCCATTCTGATCGATCAGCCGAACCTGCGGCACGCGGATATCCTCGTTCACGCGCGGACCGTCACGGCTGGGCAGTTGGGGCGCTGAAGGCGTAGGGCTGCGAGGTATGGGAATTTCTCCTGTGGAAGTGCCTGAGCGTGTTATGGCGATTCGCGCGCCCCTGCGCAACGGGCCGGCCCCGACCAGGGTCAGGTGCGGGTTGCGGTGGCAGCGCCGATCGCCCATAAGCGCGGGCGCCGGTGATCACCGGCGCAAGCCAACACTGCCGGCCACGCTGGCAAATCCACACGCGGCGCGCCCTTCCTGCAAAGGCCAGGGTCCGGTCCGGGGGAGACATCCCCGGGAATTGCGCTGCGGAGGTTCAACCGGACTTTCACAAGGAAGGATATCGCCATGGCGATGCCACAGGTTTCTCTTCGCGCCCTGCTCGAGGCAGGCGTGCATTTCGGCCACCACACCCGGCGCTGGAACCCCAAGATGGGGCCGTACATCTTCGGCATCCGCAACCAGGTCCACATCCTCGACCTGCAGCAGACCGTGCCGTTGATGGACCGTGCCCTGAAGGCGATTCGCGATACCGTCGCGGGTGGCGGGCGCGTGCTGTTCGTGGGCACCAAGAAGGCGGCGGCGGAGTATGTCGCCGAGTCCTCGACCCGTTGCGGCCAGTATTACGTCAACCACCGCTGGCTTGGCGGTATGCTGACCAACTGGAAGACGATCACCGGCTCGGTGAAGCGGCTGAAGGAAATGGAAGGCCAGCTCGGCGGCAGCATCGAGGGGTTGACCAAGAAGGAAATCCTGATGCTGACGCGTGACAAGGAGAAGCTTGATCGCGCCCTGGGCGGCATCAAGGATATGGGCGGCCTGCCCGACATCATCTTCATCATCGACGTGGTGAAGGAGAAGCTGGCGATCGAGGAGGCCAACAAGCTGGGCATCCCCGTCGTCGCCGTGGTCGACAGCAATGCCGATCCCTCGGGCATCGCCTTCCCAATTCCAGGAAATGACGACGCCATCCGCGCCATCAACCTGTATTGCGACATGGTCGCCGCCGCGGTGCTGGACGGCATCTCCGCCGAAATGGGCGGCTCGGGCGCCGATACCGGTTCGATGGCCCAGCCCGTGGTCGAGGAAATTCCCGAAGTCGTCGACGCCCCCGTGGCGGAAGCGGCGCCCGTCGCGGAAGCCGTCGCCGCGACCGAGTGAGCCACGCCGCCCCGGCCGGGGCGGTGTACCAAACCTTTGAGCGACCGGGCGCCGCGCGCCCGGGTTTGCAAAGACGACATCACTGGAGAGACTGACATGGCCGAAGTCACAGCCGCCCTCATCCGCGAACTGCGCGACGCGAGCGGCGCGGGCATGATGGACTGCAAGAAGGCGCTCATCGAGGCCGATGGCGACATGGACGGTGCGGTCGATTGGCTACGCAAGAAGGGCTTGGCGGCGGCGGCCAAGAAGTCCGGCCGTGTTGCCGCCGAGGGGCTGGTGGGGGTAGCCACCGGACCGCAGATCGCCGCCATGGTCGAGGTCAATTCGGAGACTGACTTCGTCGCCCGCAACGAGAACTTCCAGAACTTCGTCAGCGAGGTCGCCGGCTTGGCTCTCAGCGTGGGCGAAAATGTGGAGGCCATTCGTGCGGCGCAATACCCCGGCACGCAACACACCGTGGCCGAGGAACTGACCCGTCTCATCGCCACCATAGGCGAGAACATGACCATCCGCCGCGCCCGGGTGTTCACCGTGGCCAGCGGCACCGTCGCCACTTACATGCACAGCGCGGTTAAGCCGGGGCTGGGCAAGATCGGCGTCCTGGTGGCTATCGAAAGCACCTCCGAGCTTGACGCATTGACCACGCTGGGCCGGCAGATCGGCATGCATGTCGCCGCCGCGCGGCCCGATGCGCTGGATGTCGACGCAGTGGACCCCTCCGCCCTGGTGCGTGAGCGGGCGGTGCTGACCGAACAGGCTCAGGCGAGCGGCAAGCCGCCCGCGGTCATCGAGAAGATGGTCGAGGGCCGCATCCGGAAGTTCTACGAGGAAGTAGTGCTGCTTGAGCAGGTGTGGGTGCATGACGGCGAGAGCCGGGTGCGGGTCGTGGTGCAGAAGGCCGGCGCCGCGCTGAAGGGCTTTGCCCGCTTCCAGCTGGGTGAGGGCATTGAGAAGGAGAGCAGCGATTTCGCCGCCGAGGTTGCCGCCGCGGCCGGTTTGCCGAAGGCCTGATGGCGCTGGCGGGCTGCGTCAGAAAACGCAGTCCGCCGCCACGATGGAACTGGCGCCCCAGAGCGTCACACTGTTGCTGCCGTGGATGACCGCGGCGTGCGGGCCGTTCATGGCCAGGGTCAGTTGGCCGAAGCCTGTCACCCCGCTGCCGCGGAAGTCGAGCAAGTCGCCATCGGCCCGGTTGAAGTCCATCACCCAGTCCTCTCCCCAGTTTGCGATGTGGAAGGCGAAGATGTCGGCGCCCCCCAGGCCATAGGCGACGTCGTTGCCCAGGCCGCCCGCGAACAGGTCGGCATAGGGCGAGCCGTACATTGTGTCCGCCCCGCCGCGCCCGTCGATGGCGTTACCCAGAAAGGGGTTCCCCACCAGCGTCTCGTCGCTTTCCGCACCATTCAGGCGGCTGGCGCCGTCGGCCAGGTAGGCCACCTCCACCCCTGGTCCCAGCACATGGTCGTTCACGGTGACATAGGCGGTGTCGATGCCGGCCGTCTCGATGACGCGGTCGCCCACATCGTCGATGACATAGCTGTCATTGCCGGCGCCACCGCGCAGCACGTCAGCACCCGGGCCGCCATAGAGGACGTCGTCGCCGGCGCCGCCGTCGAGCGTGTCGGCCAGGGCGGAGCCATACAGCGTGTCCACCCCATCACCCGCGAGCAAGGTGCTGCCGAATAGCGGGTTGGCGACGAGCGACTGACCGCCGGCGCTGCCCAACAGCAGGGTTGCGGTGCCCGCGAGCCGGCCGATCTCGACATTTACCGGCAGGGTCCAGCCCTGGGCAGTGATCCAGGCGGTGTCGGTCCCCTCGTCGGGGTATTCCACGAACACGTCGCCGGGCTGCTCGATCACCGCCTGGTCGTTGCCCTGGCCGCCGAAGATGCGATCCTGGCCGCCGCCGGGGCGCAGCAGGTCGTCCCCCGCGCCCCCAACCAGCGTATCGTCCTGGCCCTGGCCCCACAACACATCGTCGCCGCCGGCACCGTCGAGCAGGCTGCCCAGCGCAGCGTTGGCGACCAGTTGCTCGGCCAGATCGCCGCCGATGACCGCGTCGGCGCTGTCGTAAAGCCGGGCGATTTCGATGTTCGCCGGCAGCGCGTAGCCCGCGACGCCGACATAGGCGGTGTCGGTGCCCTCATCCTCCTGTTCGACCATCGAGTCGCCAGGGCTGTCGACCTGGTAGATGTCATCGCCAGGGCCGCCGATCATCACGTCGTTGCCGGGCCCGCCCAGCAGCAGGTCGCTACCCTCCGCGCCCTCCAGCCGATCAGGCCCGCTATAGCCTTGCAGCGTGTCGTCCCCCGCCAAGCCCAGCAGCGTGTCGGCAGCTTCCGTTCCGCGGAGGTCGTCCGCGCCGGCGGTCCCGGTCATGGTGCCGCTGGGGGGGCCAAGCTGGGCCGTAAATACATCCTGCGCCATGTTGGCGTCGCCCGGCACCAGATCGGGCGCGCTGCTGGCAAAGGCGACCAGACGCCCATCGGCCGAGATTGCGCTGGAGACGGACTGGCCGAAGCCGGGCGTGCCGGCCGGCGTGCGCGAGATCAGCGTCAGCGCGCCGCTCACCATGTCCTTCAGAAAGATATCGGCGCTGCCGGCGCCGTCGGCATCGACGAAGTTCGACGCCAGCGAGGTAAAACTGACCATCCGGCCATCGCCCGAAATGGCGGCCTCCCGGCTTTCGGCGTTGCCCTGCAGGCCACCGGCGGTAACCGAGACCCGGGCCAGCCCCCCGGTCAGCAAATCCTTGCGGTAGATATCGATCACGCCGTTGGTGTCGCCCGGCAGCATCGCGGCCGCGGTCGCGAAGACCACATAGCGGCCATCGGCCGACAGGGCAGGGCGCAGGGTGCCCTCCAGCCCGCCGCCCATGGCCTCACCGCCAGGCCCTTCCGAGGCACGGCGGATCGCACCGGTCAGCATGTCCTTGACGAAGACGTCGTCCCTGTCGTTGGCGTCGGCTGCGGTGAGATTGGCCGCGGCGCTGTCGAAGGCCACGAAGCGCGCATCGGCTGAAAGCGAGGGGCGGTTGAAGCTGCCGGCGCTGGCCTGTGAACCATCCGCGGCGGCGCTGACCAGCCTGGTGACGCCCGTCACCAGGTCCGTCAGGAAGGTGTCCGTGGCGTTGTTCAGGTCGTTCGTCACCAGGTTAGTGGCAAAGCTGAGATAGGCGACGGTGCGACCGTCAGCCGAGATGGTCGGCGCGATGGAAAGGGAATTGCCCGGCAATCCGTCCGCACCGGCGGAGACCAACAGTACCGCGCCGGTCAGCATGTCGCGGCGGAAGATGTCGGGCAAGCCGTTGGCGTCGTTCAGTGTCAGGTTGGTGGCAAAACTGGCGAAGGCGACGTAGCGGCCATCGGCGGAAATGGCGGGTGCGAAGCTGGAGTCGTTGGCGGCCGCGCCGCTGGTGGTCAGCGATACCCGCTCCAGGGCGCCGCCGACCGACTGGCGCCAGATGTCGACAGCGTTGTTGCTGTCGACCAAAAAGCCGTTCGTCGCGTCGGTGGAGAACGACACATACCCACCGTCCGCCGACAGGGCCGGAAAGTCGCTGACATCGTTGAAGCCCTGCCCGGCGGAACCCTGGCTGCGGCGAAAGAGGGTGATGGACAGCGCCCGCACTCCAGAGGGGCCGGCCCAATGCCGCCGTGCATTGCTGCACGGTTCTGCCACCTATGCGTGTAACGCTATCCTAACCTCGCACCGCTGTGAAGTCGTTCAGGCCGGGGTGAACATCGGCACCGGGGCACCATCCGTCGGCTTGAAAACCAGCTTCACCTTCTGCCCGCAGGCCACCGTATCCAGGTCGGTGCCGATGATATTGGTCATCATCGTCGGCCCCTCGGCCAGCGTCACATAGGCCAAGCAGTAAGGCTCCTTGCCGCGGGCCACGGACCAGGAATAGATCGTCCCCTCGCCGCGGCTCTCAACGAACTCGACATTCGAGGACAGCGTGAAGGGCGAGATGTGCCGCGGCGGGTAGAACAGTTTGCCGGTATCCTGGCACTTCCCCATCAGCAGCCGCCCCTGCCGGGCGGCGTCCATGAATGGCTTGTTGTCGGGGTCTTCCTGCGGCGTGGCGGGCTTGCGGTCGAAATCGGGCGTCGGCATCACACAGCCTCCAGAATGACGGTGCCACAGCCGTGGCGGGTGCAGAGGCTGCCGCCCTTGCCATTGGCCAGCACCAGGGAATGGTCAGGCACCTGCACCGCGGGGTGGGCCTCGCCGCGCGCCTGGCGGACTGCCTCGATCACCTTGGTCATGCCGCCACGGTTGCTCGGATGGTTGTTGCACAGGCCGCCGCCATCGGTGTTGAACGGCAGTTTTCCGATGCCGGAAATCAGGTTGCCGTCCATGACGAAGCGGCCACCCTGGCCCTTCTCGCAGAAGCCCAGATCTTCCAGCTGCACGATCACGCTGATGGTGAAGCTGTCGTAGATGCTGGCGTATTTGATGTCGGACGGGCTGCACTTGGCCATGCCGAACGCGGTCTTGCCGCTAGATACCGATGCCGAATAGGTCAGGTCGACCGCGCCGGCCATCTGGTGCTTCACCGCTTCGCCATAGCCGCGCACCTTTACCAGGGGCCGCTTCAGCTTCCGCGCAATCTCCTCGCGCGCCACGATGATGGCGCCGCCGCCGTCACTGATCACGCAGCAATCCAGGCGGTGCAGCGGGTCGGCGATCATCGGGCTGTTCACCACGTCCTCCACGGTGACGACCTTGCGCAGCATCGCATTCTCATTGTGCTGGGCGTGATGACTGGCGGCCACCTTCACCCAGGCCAGCTGCTCCGACGTCGTGCCGAATTCATGCATGTGCCGCCGTGCCACCATGGCGTGCATGGTGGCGATGGTGCGGGCCATCGGCAGCTCGAACGGTTCGTCGGGCGTGCCGGTGCCGTAGCTGCGCACCGCCGTGCCGGTCTGCATCCCTTCGGCGCGCGGGCGGCCGGCCAGGGTGATCAGGCAGACATCGCACTTGCCCTGGGCGATCATGTCGGCGGCATGCCCAACATGGATGACGTAGGAGCTGCCGCCGGTCTCCGTACTGTCGGTGTAGCGGATTTTTCGCAGGTTCATGTATTCGATCATGGTCAACCCGCCCATGCCCGGCGCATCGCCGGCACACAGATATCCATCGATGTCGTCAGGGCTGAGCCCGGCATCCTGCAGAGCGCCGAAGGCGACCTCGGCATGTAATTGCGCGGTGGACTTGTTATCCGCCTTGCGGGTCGGGTGCTCGAAGGCGCCGACGATGTATGCCGCGCTCATTGTGTGCTGCTCATTGGTGTTTCCTCTGCCTTCGCGGCAGGGTTGAGCGGTTAACGGCGCGCGTCAACCGGGGGGCATCTGCGAAGCCGCCGGGGCGACCGACAGGCCACGCAGGCGGGCCAATACTGTCACGGTCCTGGAGATGGCTGTGCTGCGGTGACGCCGGCCCTGCATCAGGCGGCGATCGAGGGGCTGCGGCCGGTGGCGCGGATCAAGACCTTGGCGCAGGCCCTGACCGGCCAGCGATTGGGCCTGTGGCGAGACAAGCCAGGCGGAAAAGCGCGCCGGCTAGAATTCGACGTCGCGGTTGACGTCTTTGTACAGCAGATACTCCGCCCCGCCCCACCCCGTGGCGTAGAATTGCTGTGGCACGTAGCTGCCCATCCAGACGAAATCCCCGGTCCAGATCTCGTGCCAGTCGGTGCCCAGCAACTGCAGCCCCTGGCCGCCGAGCATGTAGAGCCCGTGCTCCATGATGTGCGTCTCGACGCAGTGGAAGTGGCTGCCGGGGGAGAAGCCCATGATGTTCATCTCGAAATCCATCGCCATCTCGCCGGTACCCAGCAGCCAGTAGCGCCAGCGGCCGTCCTGGTCTTCTCGCCGGGCGTCATCGCGATGGCCGAAGCGGGGGGCGGGCAGGCCGGTGCCGGTGGCAGGGGCATAGGGTTTCTTCACCCACAGCGCGCGCACCGGCTCGGTGCCGGTGTTGCGGAAAGCGAGGGGGGTGCCGGCCGGCAGGTAGCCAAAGCCGCCCGGCACCAGGCTGTGCGTGGCGGCGCCGGCGCCGACTTCCAGCGTACCCGCAAGCACGTAGAGGAAGTGCTGCACCCCATCCGCGATCGGCGCGCTGGTGCCGCCACCGGGCGCCACCAGCAGCATGGCCTGGGCGAAACGCGCGCCCATCGGCTTGCTGGTCATGAAGCGCAGGATGCAGCCCTCCAGCCCGGGCAGCAGGCTGTCCATAATGCCGGGTGGCGGGAACACGGCGTAATGTGGGGTCAGGCGGGCGCGGTTGTGGCCGATGATTCCCGGCGGGATGGTGCTGCTCATGCTTTGCCTATGCCCGGACCAGGCCATACTGAAAAGCCAGGTTTGCTGTACCGGCTGGACGGTGTATGAACTTGTCATCGTGCAACACCAGCAGCCCCCGCCGGCCGACACCCGCACCCGCGTCCTCGACGCGGCCGAGGCCATCGTGCAGGCGCGCGGCGTGCCGGCGCTGACGCTGGATGCCACGGCGCGTGCGGCCGGGGTCTCCAAGGGTGGGTTGCTTTATCATTTCGGCAGCAAGGAGGCGCTGGTGGAAGGGCTGATGGCGCGGCTTTCCGAGTTCGTGGCGGCGCAGTTCGAGGCCGCGTTCGGCGCCACACCCGCCGGCCCCGCCCACACCGCTCGTGCCCTGCTGGCCTGGGAATTCGACAGCGACTACGCCAGCGACGCCCGCATCAACCGCGCCTGCGCCGTCTTCCTGCTCGCCTTCAACCATGATCCGGCGCTGCTGGACCCGATTCGCGCGGTCTTCGATGGCATTCGTGCGCGGCTGCGGCAGGATGGCCTGCCGCCCGGGCACGGCCAGGCGATCATGGCCGCTTGCGACGGGCTGTTCATGGCGCATCTATTCCGCATGTACACGCCCGACATGGCCGAAAAAAATGCCCTGCGGCAGGCGCTGGAGACCCTGCTGTGAAACGCTGGCTGATCATCGCGGCGCTGCTGGCCGCCGGCGGGGCGGGGTGGTTTTTGTGGGGCCGGACGCCGCCTGCCCCGGTTGCCGCCGCAGCTGCGCCGGTGGTGGAGCAGGGCGTGGGCGCGCTGGGCCGGGTCGAGCCGCGCAGCCGCATCCGCCGGCTCAACCAGCCCGGCGGCATGGCCGTCACCCGCCTCTCGCGCCTTTTGGTGACGGAGGGGGATGAGGTGCGCGAAGGCCAGCTTCTGGCTGAATTCGGCGACGCGCCGCTGAAGGATTCTGAGGTGGCGCGCGCGGAGGCCAACCTGGCTGAGCAGCGCGCCGCGCTGACGCGTATCCGTGCCGGCGGCCGCCCCAGCGAGATCGACGCGCAGCGCGCCCGCATCGCCAGCCTGGCGGCGCAGGAGGAGATCGCCCGGCGCGACGCCGGCCGGTCCGACCGGCTGGTGCCCAGCGGCGCAGGGACCGAGGCGGTGGCCGAGCGCAACCGCTTCGCCGTCGCCCGCGCCGGGGCCGAGCGGCAGCAGGCGGTGGCGGAGCTGGAAACCCTGTCAGGTCCGCGCCCGGAGGATGTGGCGCTGGCCGTGGCGCGCGTGGCCAGCGCCGAGGCGCTGCTGAGCAAGGCGGTGGCCGATGCCGGCCTGTCACGCGTCACCGCGCCAATCGCCGGCACGATCCTGCGCATCTACGCCCGCCCGGGCGATCAGGTGGGCAGCGGCGACGGGTTGCTGGAAATGGCCGATCTCACCCGCATGGACGTGGTGGCCGATGTCTATGAGACCGACATCCCGCGCCTGGTCCTGGGCATGGCGGCGGACATCATCATCCCCGGCGAGGCCCGCCGCCACCAAGCCACCGTGCGCGAGATCGGCTGGAGCGTGCGGCGCACGACGCAAGCGGGCACCGACCCGGTGGCGGCGGTGGACGCCCGCACGGTGGAGGTGCGGCTGACCCTCGACGACGCTGGCCGCGCATTGCTGGCGCGGCGGTCGAACATGCAGGTGCAAGTCGCCATTCGGCCGGCCGCGCCTTGAACGAGATCGCGCGCCGGCCGCTGCCCTGGGCGCCAGTAGCAGATGCGCCGGTAGCAGGGGCGCCGGTAGCAGATGCGCCGCCGCCGCGCCGGCCGCAGGGCGTGCTGGGCGGGATGGTGCTGGCGGCGCGCCTGGCTTGGCGACAGTTGCTGGCCGACCGGGGGCGTCTGGCCACCGCCATCGCTGGCGTGATGTTCGCCTCCCTGCTTGTCTTCATGCAGCTGGGCTTCCGCGGCGCGCTGTTCGACAGCGCGACCAATCTGCTGGGCGCAATGCGGGCCGACATGTTTCTTGTCCACCCGATGACCGAGGCCAGTTTCCGCACCGAACAGATCCCCCGCGCCCGAGGCTGGCAGGCGTTGGCCGACCCCGATGTGCTGCGCGCCGTGCCGATCTACCTGGCCCAGGCGACGGTGCGCGACCCGGTGCGCGGCGGCAGGCGGGCGGCGCAGGTCATCGGCCTGGACCCCGCCGGCCAGGCGCTCGACTTTCAGGGGCTGGCGCCGCGGGCCGGCGTGCTGAGCCGGCCAGACACTTTCGCATGGGACCTGCGTTCCAAGCCCGATTTCGGCCCGCTCGCCGCATTGTTCACGGAGCGCGGCGCGCTTCGCGTGCAGGTCGCCAATCGCAATCTCGAACTGGTGGGCCTGGTCGAGATCGGCCCCAGCTTCGGCGCCGACGGCAATGTGGTGATGAGCGAGACGAACTTCCGCCGCATCTTCCCGCGCCAGGCGTCGAATGCCGACCTCGTCGCGCTGCGGCTGGCGCCCGGCGCCGACCCGGTGGCCGTCCAGGCCCGTCTGCGCGCGCTTCTGCCGCATGATGTAGCGGTGCGAAGCCACGCCCAGATGGTGGCCGAGGAGCGGCGTTACTGGGAGAAAGGCACCGCCATCGGCTTCATCTTCGGCTTCGGCTCAGTGATGGGCCTCGTGGTCGGCATGGTCATTGTCTACCAGATTCTGTTCGCGGACGTGGCCGGGCATCTGAGTGAATACGCCACCCTGAAGGCCATGGGCTATTCCAACTTCTACCTGGCGCGGGTGGTGATGGGTGCGGCGGTGATCCTGGCGATCATCGGCTACATCCCGGGCTTCGGGCTTTCCATCCTGCTCTACGATTACGTGGCCAAGGCGACCTTCCTGCCGCTGCATATGCCGCTCGACCGCGCGGTGACGGTGTTCCTGCTGATCTTCGGCATGTGCCTGATCGCCGGGCTGCTGGCGGTGCGCAAGCTGCGGGACGCCAACCCGGCGGACATGTTCTGATGGCGGAGGGCGCACCGCCAGCCGGGCGGGCCGGCGCGGCCACAGCCCCCGTCGATCTGCGTGGCGTGAATTTCGCCTATGGCGAGGGCGAGCTGCGGCGGATGGTCCTGCGCGACGTGCAGCGGCGCGCCGACGCCGGCGAGATCGTCCTGCTGACCGGGCCATCGGGTTCGGGCAAGACCACAGTGCTGACCCTGATCGGCGCCCTGCGCGCCATGCAGGAGGGTACGGCCACGGTGCTGGGCCAGCAATTGATGGGCGCGCGCGAGGGTCAGCGCGTGTCGCTGCGCAGCCGCATCGGCTTCATCTTCCAGAACCACAACCTGCTGGGCTTTCTGACGGCGCGGCAGAACGTCGCCATGGCGCTGGAACTGCATGGCGACCTGGGCGAACAGCAGCGACTGGCCCGCGCCGGCGAGATGCTGACGGCGGTGGGCCTGGCCGACCACCTCGACAAATTGCCTGCCAAGCTTTCCGGCGGGCAGCGACAGCGCGTGGCCGTCGCCCGCGCCCTGGTCGCCGAGCCAGGGCTGATCCTGGCCGACGAGCCAACCGCGGCGCTGGACCGGGTCTCGGGGCAGGAGGTGGTGCACCTGCTGCGCGACCTGGCGCGACGGCGCGGCACGCCGATCCTGCTGGTCACGCACGACCCGCGGATCCTGGACATCGCCGACCGCATCGTGGCGATGGAGGATGGCCGGATCATCGAGACGCCAGCACAGGCTGCTTGACCTGGCCATGCGCCGGCCGCGACACTGCGCTTATCATAGTGGGGTGGGTTCCATGCGACATCTTTTGGCGGCGGCGGCGCTCAGCTTTGCCCCTGCCCTTCCGCCGGCGGTGGAGGGCACGCTCGATGCGGGCCCTGCGCGCGGCCAACCAGACAGCG
>JACMRO010000258.1 GCA_014376425.1 Rubritepida sp. | reverse complement strand
GGTTTGCTGCCCAGCCTTTCGCATGAACAACGCGGCAATCGCCCGCGGCGTGCTGGTGCTGGCCGCGCCCACCACGGTTCTGTCGCTGCTGCAGGTCGCGGCACTGCTGGCCGAGACGGTGATTGCCGCCAGGCTTGGTCGCTCGGCGCTTGCCGGTTACGCGGTGGTGCTGCCCTTCGCGTTGCTGCTCGGGCAGATGAGCGCGGGGGCGATGGGGGGCGGTGTGGTCTCCGCCATCGCCCGGGCGCTGGGCGCACGCCGGCCCGACGAAGCCAGCGCCATGGTGCTGCACGCACTGGCCATCGCGATGCTCTTCGCCGCCGGCTTTCTTGTCGCCATGGTACTGTTCCCGCGGCCTATCCTGACAGCGATAGGCGGCGCGGAGGCGGCGGCCGAGGGGGTGCCATACGCCATCGCGCTTTTCGGCCTGGGCGCGGTGCCGGCCTGGCTGGCCAATACCCTGGCCTCGGTGCTGCGCGGCGCCGGGCGGCACGGGCTGGCGGCCCGGGTCAGCTCGCTGGCCTGGCTGGCCTTCCCGCCGCTGGGCTGGGCACTGGCCGAGCCGGGCGGGCTGGGGCTGGCCGGGCTGGGCCTGGGCTTCGGCATCGCCATGTGGGGCGCGGCCATCGCCATGGGCTGGGTGGTCGCCTCAGGCGCCGCCGGGTTCCGGCCGTCGCTGCGGGTGCCGTTCCGTGCCGCCATCTTCCGTCGCATCCTCGCGGTCGGCGCGGTGGCCTGCGCGCTGGCGGTGGTCGCCAACCTCACGACCATCCTGGTCACGGCGCAGCTCAAGGATTACGGCCCGGCGGCGGTGGCGGCGTATGGCGTCTCGGCCCGACTGGAATTTCTGATGATCCCGCTGGCCTTTGGCGTGGGGTCGGCGTTGACCGCGCTGGTTGGCCGTGCGGTCGGCGGTGGCGACTGGGCGCTGGCGCGGCGCACCGCCTGGGTGGGCGGCGGCATGGCCTTTGCGGTCTGCGCGGTGGTGGGCGCCGCGGTGGCCTGGGCGCCCGGGCGGTTCGCCGGCTTCTTCGCCTCGGACGCCGAGGTCGAGGCGATTGCGGCGCTGGCGCTGGGTTATGTCGGCCCCGCCTTCGCCGGCTTCGGGCTAGGCATGGCGATGTATTTCGCTGCCATGGGGGCGGGGCGGATGCGCTACCCGGTGGCGGCGGGGCTGGCGCGGCTGGGTATCGCCGTGCTGGGCGGCGGCCTGCTGGCCGGCCCGCTGGGTTGGGGGATGGCGGGCCACTTCCTGGGGGTGGCGCTGGGCATCACCGCCTATGGCATCATTGCCGCGGCCGCGGTGCGGCAGGCGGAATGGTCGCCACGCTAAATGGACGCTTGATCCCCCGCCGTCATCACCCAGCATAGGCTGCCCGAGCATGACCCACCGCTGACGAACAGCCGGTGTCTTGCGACATGGTCGACCGCGCCCGTGACGACGTCACCATTCCCAGCGGCTTCGCCGATGCTGCGCGGGAGCCGCAAGCCACGCGCATCGGCCAACCCGAGGAGGGTGATTTCCGCGGCGAAGGCTAATTTCCTGTTGCATGCCGTAGCTTTGCTGGCCGCGGTCATCCCGGTGGTTGGCTGGCTGACCAGCTGACCCGCCGGCCATGCGCGCCTGGATTGGCCGGCCTTTCTGCTGTAGACTATGACTACTCTTTATGGTTCGTCTCCCGCAAAGGTTCGCTGCATGACCGCCCAGCTCATTGATCGTCGCTCGCTCCTGCTCAGCTCGGCCGGTTTCGCCTTTGCCGCGGCCGCGCCGGGTCGCGCGCAGGTAGCAGCCGACGCCATGCACCGGCTGGCGGAGCGGCTGCGGCGGCTGGATGGCGATGGGCTGGAGCCCGGCTGGTACGGGGTCCCGGCGCGCGAAACCGCGATGAGCGACCCGCAGGC
>JACMRO010000257.1 GCA_014376425.1 Rubritepida sp. | reverse complement strand
GCGTGGCCGGGGCGCCGGGCGGGCAGCCGGGCGCCCCGCCATAGACAGGCACCACCGGCCGGCTGCGATCGGCCAGCGCCCGGCCGATCAGCACGCCGGCCATCAACGGGACGATGGTGGAGGCGGTGCCCGGCCTTGGCCCCGTCGCCTCGCAGCGCCCGCCGGTCTCGGCCTCGCAGGCCGCCACATCGGCGAAGCGCGGCGCCGTCGCCTGATGCTCGGCGGCGGCGGCGCGAAAGCTCTCCCGGCATGCGGACTCGCCATCCGAGCCGTAGGCCTGGATGCATGCGGCCTCGGTCGCGAACATCGTGTCGGCGCTGGTGGCATCATCGCCGCAGCCCACCAGGGCGAGCGAAGCGGCGGACAGCAGGGTCAGGTGGATGGCGCGGGTCTTGCGCATGGTCTCCTCCCGTTCAGTACAGCATGGTGGCGGCGTTGATGATGCCGGCGGCGAGTGCCAGCGCACCCAGCACGGCGCCGGACGCCACCTTCCCGGCCTCGATCGGGCCGCGCAGCCCCGGGCCCAGCAGCAGCCGCCCGGCGCCCAGCGCCAGCATCTGCACGACCAGCCCCACCCCGCCCCATTGCAGCAGGTCGAGCTGGCTTTGCGCGCCGGAGATGATCGCCGCCAGCACCAGCGCATAGCCCAGCAGCGCGCCCGACCAGCCACAGGCGGCGGCCGCGTTGCCAGCACGGATCAGCGCCAGGTCACGCCAGGGCGTGGCCAGGCCATACAGCAGCGCGAAGGCCGCCAGCATCGCCGCGGCGGTGGCGAACCAGCTCAGGAAGTCCGGCAGCGTGGCGAGGTGGTGCGTCATCAGAACAGCTTCGGCGCCACCCAGCGCTGGAAGCCCGGCCGCTCGCCGATGCGCGCGAACCAGGCCGCCACGCGGGGGAAGTGCGGCATGTCCGGCACCCGGACCTCCGCACCGAACCAGCGCCGGGCGAAGACGCCCAGCCCGATATCGGCAATGGTGAAGGCCGCGCCATCGAGATGCGCGCGGCCATCGCCCAGACGGTCCTCGATGATCGCCCAGCAGACCGCGCTGTTATCGACAGCGGCGCGGACCTTGGCCATGTCGCGGCTGGCCGGCGGCGTGCGCACCATGGTCCAGAACAGGTCCCGCTCGGCAGGTGCGAGGGTGGAGAGTTGCCAGTCCAGCCAGCGATCGACGCTGGCCCGCGCCATGGGTGCAGTGGGGTAGAGCCCGCCCGCGTCGCCGCCCGCCTTTAGGCAAAGGTAGCGCATGCAGGAATTGCTTTCCCACAGCGACTCCACGCCCGCTGGCCCCGCATCCTCGATGGTGGGGATGCGCCCGTTCGGGTTCTTAGCGAGAAACCCTGGCGTGTTCACCACGCCATGCTCCATGCCGGCGTCGATGCGTTGATATTCCATGCCCAGTTCATCCAGGCACCACAGCACCTTCATCACGTTGCTGCTGTTGACCCGGCCCAGAACTGTCAGCATCGCGTCGCTCCCATCGGGGGCACCAGTCTGGTCTATCCCTTCTCGAATCGCCAGGGGCTGGCGGCGTCCTCATTGGGGTCGAGCTTGAGTCGATGT
>JACMRO010000256.1 GCA_014376425.1 Rubritepida sp. | reverse complement strand
TTGTCCCAGCCCTTTTCGGGAAAGGTGTCGAACGGCTCGCCCCAGGCCGCGCCGGCGTTGTTCACCAGGATGTCGAGCGGCCCGGCAGCGTCGAGGCATTCTGCGATGGAAGCCTCGTCCGTCACGTCCAGCCGCAGCGCGCCCGGGCCCAAGGCGTCGATCCGCCGTGCCGCCGGCACCACCCGCGCCCCGGCCTGTGTCAGCACGCGGCAGAAATGCCCGCCCAGCAGCCCGGAGGCGCCGGTCACCAGCGCGGTCTTTCCGGTAAGGTCGAAGAGTGCGTTCATCGCGCCGCATGATCGCGTGCGCCGGCCGCGACGTCCAGCATCGAGCAAGCCTCAGCCTGCAATGTTCATCCGCGCCACGATGGGCGCCCAGCGCGCCACCTCTGCCGCCAGGTGCGCCGCCGCCGCCGCCGGGCTTGAGTCTGGCCAGGTCTCGACATTGGCGGCAAGCAGCCGCGCCCGCACCGTGGGGTCGCGCAGCACCAGCCGCGCGGCGTCGCGCGCTGCTGCATCGGCCTCGGGCGGGGTGCCGGGGCGGGCGAACAGGATTTGCCACCCCGTCAGGTTGTAGCCGGGCAGGAATTCGGCCAGCGACGGCAGGCCCGGCAGCAGCGCCGAACGCGCGGGCGAGGACACCGCCAGCAGCCGCACCCGGCCATCGGCGGCCAGGGGCTGGAGCAGGGTCGGGCTGTCGATCGTCACCTGCATGCGGCCGGCCAGCAGATCCTGCACGGCGTTGGCGGCGGTGCGGTAGGGTACCACGGTGAAGGCGGCGCCAGACAGTTGCTTCAGCATCTCGCCGGCCATGTGGTTCGTGGCGCCGGGGTTGGCGGCGCCGTAATTCGCGCGGTCGCCCTCGCGCCGCAGCCAGGCCAGCAGTTCGGGAACGTTGGTGGCCGGCACGCCCGGGTGCACCGCAACCGCGAAAGGCTGCTGCCCGACGAGCGCGAGCGGGGTGAAGTCGGCGATCGGGTCATGCGGGAAGTTCGGGTAGACCGCGCGCATCACCGGGTGGTTGTTGGTGCCGATGAACAGGGTGTTGCCGTCGGGCGCTGCGCGGTGGAAGGCCGCCGCGCCCACCGTGCTGCCGGCGCCGGCCAGGTTGTCGGGCACCACCGGGCGGCCCAGCAGCAGCCCCATCGCATCGGCCAGTATGCGGCCCACCACATCCGTCACGCCGGCGACGCCCACGGGGATGATCAGCCGCAGCGGCCGCGTCTGGGCCAGTGGGGGTTGGGCCAGTGGGGGTTGGGCCAAAGCGGGCTTGGTCAGTGCCGGCGTGACCAGGGGCGTGACCAGGGGCGTGAGCAGGATGGCGCGGCGTGTCGTCATGGTGCAGCCTTGCGCCAACCGATCGCCAAAGGAAACCAATGCGTCCGATCCGCCTGCAGGAAACCTTCCGCGCCGTCTTCTATGTGCCCTTCTATGCGGCACTCGCACGCGGCGCCTACGCGGCTGAGGGCGTCGAGGTGACGCTGCTGGATGGCAGTGAGCCGGCGCATGCCAAGGACGCCGTGCTGGAAGGCCGCGCTGAGCTGGCCTGGGGCGGGCCGATGCGGATGATGCTGGCGCATGACGCGGACCCGGGCTGCCCGCTGCGCAGCTTCGGCGCCGCAGTGCTGGGCGACCCGTTCTTCCTGGTCGGTCGCCGGCCAAACCCTGGGTTCCGGCTACGCGACCTGGCCGGCCTGCGGCTGGGCTCGGTGGCCGAGGTGCCGACGCCATGGTGGGCGCTGCAGGAGGATATCCGCCAGGACGGCGTGGACCCCGATAGCCTGGACCGGAACGACAGCCGTTCGATGGCCGATAATGCCGCCGCCCTCTGGGCCGGCGAGTTGGACGTCATCCAGATCTTCGAGCCCTATGTCAGCCAGATGGAGGCGGCCGGCTGCCGCGTCTGGCACGCCGCTGCCAGCCGCGGACCCACCGCCTACACCACCTTCATGAGCACGGTCGAAAACCTGGCCGAATACGCGCCGGAATTCCGCGCGATGCTGCGCGGCCTGGCCAAAACCCAGGCCTGGCTGCACGCCGCTCCCGACGCCGAGGTGGCGCGGACCATCCTGCCCTTCTTTCCGCGCATGGACCCGGCGATGCTGGAAAGCTGCATCGCGCGCTACCGCCCCCTGGAGATCTGGAGCCGCACCCCCGAATTCACCGCCCCCTCCTGGGAGCGGCTGGAGCACGCGATGTTCACCGCCGGTGCCATCCGGCGCAAGCCCGGCCACGCGCACTGCGTGGACAACTCGCTGTTGTGAAAACCATGTTCGACAAGATCTGGGAGAGCCGGGTCGTGGCCGACCTGGGCGATGGCTGGTCGCTGCTCTACCTCGACCGCATCCTGATCCACGATCTCTCCGGCGGACGGGCGATCCGCGAGGTGCTCGATGCCGGTCATGGCGTGGCCGAGCCGGGCAAGGTCTTCGCCGTGCCGGACCATGCGGTGTCCTCCGCGCCCGGGCGTGACGCCGCGACCTTTCCGGCAGGTGCCAAGCTGCTGGCCTCGCTGCGCGAGACCACCGGCAGGACGGGCGTGCGGATGTATGATCTGGGGCAGCGCGGCCATGGCATCGTGCATGTCATGGCGCCGGAACTGGGCATCGTGCTCCCGGGGCTCACCCTGGTCTGCGGTGACAGCCACACCTGCACGAACGGCGCGGTGGGCGCCATGGCTTTTGGCATCGGCGCGTCGGAACTGGGGCATGCGCTGGCCACGCAAACCCTGCCGCAGCGCAAGCCGCTGACCATGCGCATCCGCTTCGAGGGCGCGCGGCCGCGCGGGGTGACCGCCAAGGACATGATCCTGCACGCCATCGGGCGCCTCGGCACCGCCGCCGGCACCGGCCACGCCATCGAATACGCCGGCAGCGCGGTCGAGGCGCTGGAGGTCGAGGAACGGCTCACCTTGTGCAACCTGTCCATCGAGATGGGCGCGCGCACGGGCATGGTGGCGCCGGACGAGAAGACCTTCGCCTACCTCAAAGGCCGCGATCATGCGCCGCGGGACTGGGACGCCGCCGTGGCCGAATGGCGCCGGCTGCCGAGCGACCCGGGCGCGCGGTTCGACGCCGAACACGTCATCGACATGGCCGACATCGCGCCGCAGATCACCTGGGGCACCAGCCCGGGCCAGGTGGCGCCGATCACCGCGCAGGTGCCGGGGGGCGACGCCGCCGCGCTGAAGTATATGGGCCTGACGCCCGGCGATGCGCTGGCCGGCACGAAGATCGACTGGGTGTTCATCGGCAGTTGCACCAACGCGCGCCTGTCGGACCTGCGCGACGCCGCCGCCGTGCTGGGCGACCGCCATGTGGCGCCGCACGTCACCGCCTGGGTGGTGTCGGGCAGCGAGATGGTGAAACGGGCCGCCGAAGCCGAAGGGCTGGACGCCCGCTTCCGCGCCGCGGGCTTCGAATGGCGCGAGCCCGGATGCGCGCTGTGCGTGGCGGCGAATGGCGAGGCGGTGCCGGCCGGCGCGCGCTGCGTCTCCACCTCGAACCGCAACTTCGTC
>JACMRO010000255.1 GCA_014376425.1 Rubritepida sp. | reverse complement strand
CTGGAGGGGCTGCCATGAAGCCCCTGGCCGGCATCCGGGTGATCGAGATGGCGGGCATCGGCCCTGCGCCCTTCTGCGGCATGCTCCTGGCCGATATGGGGGCGGAGGTCCTGCGCATCGACCGCCCTGGCACGCCGCCGCCGCCGCCCACGGACATCACCGCGCGCGGCAAGACCGCCCGGCCGCTCGACCTGAAGGACGCGGCCGCCATCGCCGGGCTGCTGGAGCTGGTGGCGGGTGCGGACGCACTGATCGAGGGCTTCCGCCCCGGCGTGATGGAGCGGCTGGGCCTGGGGCCCGCGGCCTGTCAGTCACGCAATCCCCGCCTCGTCTATGGCCGGATGACCGGCTGGGGGCAGACCGGCCCCTGGTCGGCGATGGCGGGGCACGACATCAACTATATCGCGATCTCGGGCGCGCTGGACGCGATCGGCACCGCCGAGGCGCCGGTGCCGCCGCTTAACCTGGTGGGCGATTACGGCGGCGGCGGGATGCTGCTGGCGATGGGGGTGTTGGCCGCCCTGCTGCATGTGCGCGGCGGCGGGCCGGGCCAGGTGGTCGATGCGGCAATGAGCGACGGGGCGGCGCTGCTCATGGCGCCGATTTATGGGATGCGAGCCGCCGGCCGTTGGGGCGCCCCGCGCGGCGGCAACCTGCTCGATGGCGGCGCGCCGGTCTACGGCACCTATGCCTGCGCCGATGGCGGGTTCCTGGCAGTGGGGCCGATCGAGCCACAATTCTTCGCCCGTTTCATTCGCGGCATCGGGCTGGACGAGGCGGATTTCACCGGCCGTGCCGATGCCGCGACCTGGCCGGCCCTGCGTGCGCGCATCGCGGCCGTGCTGCGCACCCGCGGGCGCGACGAGTGGGCGGCGCTGTTCGACGGTACCGATGCCTGTGTGGCCCCCGTCCTGAGCATGGCCGAGGCGCCGGCGCATCCGCATAATGTGGCGCGCGCGACTTTTGTGGAACGCGACGGCGTGATGCAGCCCGCCGCCGCCCCCCGCTTCTCACCGCTGCCCGAACCCCCCACACTCGCAACAACGCAAAAATAGATCAGGGGTCCGGGGACAGTACCGCGGCCCCGGCGCCTGGGGGGAAATGATGCGCACAGTCTTCCGCGAAGACCACGAAGCCTACCGCACCCAGTTCCGGCGGTTCGTCGACCGCGAAATCGCTCCGAACCACCGGCAATGGGAGCGCGACGGCATCGTCCCCCGCAGCCTTTGGCGCCGCGCGGGCGAGGAGGGTTTTCTTTGCCCGATGCTCGCCACCGAGCATGGCGGCGGCGGCGGCGATTTCGGCCACAGTGCGGTGGTGGTGGAGGAGCTGGCGCGGGTGAATGCCAGCGGTGTCGCCTTCCAACTGCACAGCGACATCGTGGTGCCCTATTTCGCCGCCTACGCCACCCAGGGCCGCCAGGACGAGTGGCTGCCGAAGATGGCCAGGGGCGAGATGATCGGCGCCATCGCGATGACCGAACCGGGCATGGGCAGCGACCTGAAATCGATGACCACCACGGCCCGGCGCGAGGGCGAGCACTGGGTGATCAACGGCGCCAAAACCTTCATCAGCTCGGGCCAGAATGCCGGGATCGTGGTGGTGTGCTGCAAGACCGACCCGGCGGGCGGGCGGCGCGGCATCAGCCTGATCGCCGTTGAGGAAGGCACGCCCGGCTTCACCAAGGGCCGCCGGCTGGAGAAGATCGGCCTGCATGCGCAGGACACCTCCGAACTGTTCTTCGATGACGTGCGGGTACCGGCGGAGAACCTGCTGGGGGTGGAAAACCGCGGCTTTCACCAACTGATGCACCAGCTGCCGCAGGAACGGCTGGTGATCGCCGTGCGGGCCGGGGTTTCGATGGAGACGATGCTGGAGAAGACGGTCGAATACGCCAAAGGCCGGCAGGTCTTCGGCCACAGCGTCTTCGACTTCCAGACCCATCGCTTCACCCTGGCGGCGGCGAGGGCCGAGATCAGCATGTTCCGCGTCTATCTGGACGATTGCATCGCGCGGCACATGCGCGGCGCGCTGAGCGCCGAGGACGCGGCGGCGGCGAAGCTGCTGGGGACGGAAATGCAGAACCGGCTGCTGGACCAGTTTCTGCAAATCCATGGCGGCTACGGCTACATGGCGGAATATGAGATCGGCCGGGCCTGGGCGGATGCGCGGGTGGGGCGGATCTATGGCGGGAGCAGCGAGGTGATGAAGGAGATCATCGCCCGGACGTTGTGAGGGTGCTGCCGCAACTATAAGTCGTTTGTCCTATTTTGGCTCTGCCGAGCGGCGATCAGTTCGGGATCAGCCTCGTGACTGGGAAAGCCGAAATGCTCCCGCTGCCCACCCCAGGCAAGGCGACGTTCAAGATTTTCGAGGGAACCTTCAGCCTCGGCGGATAGAACGTAGAAGACGTTGAGCATGGCCTGAACCGCATCCACCCCACCACACCGTCCAAGGTGCTTCGTTTGCGGTCCCGAAATGCGGTATGGGCAAAACCGGATTTCATCACTCTCCTGATAAGGGCGTCCAATCTTAATCTTGAATGTTGGCAGTCCATCGACTTCAAGCGCGCGTTCCTGGAAAAATATAGCTCTCCTGCATTGAGCATACGTCTCATAGGCGCTTGCCCAACAAGACTGGCGCGCCACCGAATTTCCAATGAGTGTCCCAACATCAGCTCGTCGCGAACCAGTCGACTATCGCAACGAGAGCTGTGCGACGTCACTTTGATTTAAAGTCTGTTTCGGCGCACAGAAATCGGCAATTCGACCCGAGTTCGTCGTGCTGAGCGTGTCGTCCGCACCGGAGGGAGGGCCAGCACGGGTATATGCAGAAATCTGCACCGCAATGGCAGTCGCGGTTCTGCGTGTAAGTGCGCACACGAACCTCACCATCAGCGTTGGGTTCTGCCTCGCTGTCCTACATCGCTCGACTTCTCTGTCAGTAAAGTTTTTAATCCTTTCTAGGTATTTTGCCCACGGCATTCTGCGTTGACGTTGTCGCGTTGGAACATGAACGCCATGATGAACTCAACACACGAACTTCGGGGAGACAGTAAGCCGTGAACCGACGCCACATAATACGGAACGTGGGTCCAGCTATTTTGGCGATCCCCGCCCTCGCCCAATCCCCCTTCCCCACCCGCACCATCACCATCCAGATCAGCTTCCCCCCCGGCGGCGCCACCGACGTCCAGATGCGCAGCTTCGCCGAGTCCGCCACCCGCGCGCTGGGCGTCACCGTGCAGATCGAGAATCGTCCCGGCGGTGGCGGCACCCTACCGGCCGCGAACATGCGAAACACCCGGCCCGACGGCTACACTCTCGCCCAGCTCTCGTTGCCCGCCCTGCGCCTGCCCTTCATGCAGCGCATGAGCTTCGACCCCCGCCGCGACTTCACGCCCATCATCCACCTTACCGGCTACCTGTTCATGGTGTGCGTGCGCGCCGACAGCCCCTATCGGACATGGGCCGATCTGGTGGCCGATGCCCGCGCCCGGCCGGGCCTGGTGCGGATGGGCAACACCGGCGCCAACGGCACCCCCCACCTCACCCTGATCGACCTGGCGGAGCGGGAGCGCATCAACATCACCCACGTGCCGTTCCGCGGCGAGGCGGATGCGGTGCCGGCCCTGCTGGGCGGCCATATCGAGGCGTCGGGTACCGGCTCGGGCACCTTGCAGTTGATTGCCGAGGGCCGGCTGGGGGCGCTCAACGTCTGGGTTCGCGCCCGCTCGCCCAAGCTGCCGGAGGTGCCGACGCTGCTGGAACTGGGCTATGAGGGCATGGTCATCACCTCGCCATACGGCGTGGTCGGGCCGCTGGGGATGGAGCCCGCGGTGGTGCGCGCGCTGCATGACGGCTTTCGGGTGGCCGCGCACGACCCGGCGCATATGGCCACGCTGGCGCGGCTGGACCAACCGCTCGAATACCTCAACCCCGACGACTACGGCGCCTTCATCCAGCGCACCTGCGACGAGGAGGAGGCGCGGGTGCGCCGGCTCGGACTTTCGGGCTGATGTTCGCGCCCGACCTCTTCGCCGGCAGCCGCGTGCTCATCACCGGCGGCGGCACCGGGCTGGGTCGGATGATGGCCAATACGCTGCTCGCGCATGGCTCGGCAGTGGAGATCTGGGGCCGGCGGGCGGCGGTGCTGGAGGCGGCTGCGGCCGAAATGAACGCGGCGCATCCGGGCCAGGCCATGCGCCGGGTGGTGGACATCCGTGACGCCGGTGCGGTGGACGCCGCCGTACAGGCCAGCTTCGACGAAGGCCGGCCGCTGACCGCGCTGATCAACAACGCCGCCGGCAACTTTATCAGCCGCACCGAGGACCTGTCGCCGCGCGCCTTCCGGGCAATCTCCGACATCGTCTTCCACGGCTCGTTCAGCGTCACCCAGGCGGTGGGGAGGCGCTGGATCGCGACGGGCTTGCCGGGGGCGGTGGTCAGCATCGTTGTCACCTGGGTGTGGACCGGGGCGCCCTTCGTGCTGCCATCGGCCATGTCCAAGGCGGGGATCGACGCGATGACGAAGTCGCTGGCAGTGGAGTGGGGCCGTTACGGCATCAGACTGAACTGCATTGCACCCGGGCTGATTCCGACGGAGGGGATGCTGGCGAGATTGCGGCCGGGCGAGGCAGACCCGGCAGCGAAGACCGCGGCGGCAAACCCGCTGGGCCGCGTGGGCACGGCCGATGACATCGGCAACCTGGCCGCCTTTCTGCTGTCGCCAGGCGCGGGATGGATTTCGGGCCAGACAATTGCGCTGGATGGCGGCAACTGGCTGAGCCAAGGCGGGGGCTTCCGCGACCAGCTGGCCTGGGGGGATGCGGAGTGGGCAGCGGCGCGCGCGCGCATCGGCGCCCGCACCGCGGCGGACAAGGCTACGCCTTGAGGAAGGACAGCATGTCCCCGATCACGCGGTCCTTGTGGGTAGCCAACAGGCCATGGGGCGCGCCGGCATATTCGATCAGGGTGGCGCCAGGGATCGCGGCGGCGGCGGCTTGGGCGGTCGGCTTGATCGGCACCGTCGCATCCGCGGTACCGTGCACAATGAGCGTGGGCATGGTGAAGGCGGCCAGGTCGGGACGGAAATCGGTGTGCGAGAAGGCCACCGCGCAGGCGAGGGTGGGCCGCAGCCCGGCCATCAACGCCATCTGGCGCGACCACTCGACCACTTCGGCGGAAACCGGCTTTTCCAGCAGGCCGATGCCGTAGAACTGCTCGAGGAAAGTGGCCAGGAAGGCCGGGCGGTCCTTGCGGATTTGTTCCAGCATAGTGTCGAACACCGATTGCGGCGCCCCATCGGGGTTATCGGCAGTCTGCAATAGGTAGGGCACGACCGAGGCGATCAGCCCCGCTTGCCGGATGGAGTGCTTGGCATGGCGCGACAGGTAGCGCGCCACCTCGCCACCGCCCATGGAGAAGCCGAACAGGGCGGCATCGCGCGCGCCGGTGGCGGCGATGACGTCGGCCAGATCGTCGGCCAGCGTGTCGTAATCATAGCCGCGGCCCGGCTGGTCGGATCGGCCGAAGCCGCGCCGGTCATAGGCGATGGCCTGGTAGCCGGCTTCGGCCAGAGCTTCCGCCTGGTCGTCCCAGCTGTCGGCTGTGAGTGGCCAACCGTGCAGAAGAATGACCGGCCGGCCCTCCCCCCAGACCTTGGTGTGAAGCCGGGTTCCGTCGCGGGTTTCGATCATGGGCATGGTGGTGGAACGGGGCGCGGGCGGAGCGGTTGCGATGGGCCTGGCAGGACTCGAACCTGCAACCAAACCGTTATGAGCGGTCCGCTCTGACCATTGAGCTACAGGCCCGTGGTATGACCTTTTACGTCAGGCGCTCAGAAGAGGAAATCCGCCTCGGTGAGGCTGGCCACGCCGAACAGCAGGATGGCCGAGCCGCCATGCTGCACCTGACTGTTGCCGTTGGCAGTGACGATGGTCAGCGCGTCGAAACCGATCCCGGACCCGGTGAAGACCAGCCGGGCCTGGCCCTGCACGAAGCCGTTGATCGCGTCATAACCCCAGCCCGGGGCCTGGTAGACGAAGCGGTCGGCACCCCCCATCGAATACAGCGTGTCGTCGCCGGCGTCGCCGCGGAAGGTATCGGCGAAGCCGCCGCCGAAGATGATGTCGGCGCCGGCGCCGCCCACCAGATATGCATTTTCCATCGTGGGGTTGCCGGCGATGATGTTGTCAGACGCATTGCCGATGGCGGTGTTGGCCTGGCCGCTGAGGTTGATGCGCTCGATATTGGCGCCCACCGCATAGCCGTTGACCGCGACCCAGGCGGTGTCGTCACCCTCGCCGGCCGCCTCGAACAACACGACCAAATTGTCGATGATGACGAAATGGTCGTTCCCCACGCCGCCGCGCAGCGTGTCGGCGCCGCCCTGCCCGCGCAGAATATCGTCGCCCATGCCGCCGTCCAGCACGTCCGCGAAGGCGCTGCCCCAGAGCACGTCGTTGCCGCCGCCGCCATCGACCATGCTGCCGGCGGTGGGGTTGGCGACCAGTTGTTCGTCGGTGACCGACCCAGACAGTACTATGGCATTGCCCGCCAGCCGGCCGATCTCGATCTCGGGCGCCAACGTGTAGTTGTCGACGGTGACCCAGGCGGTGTCGGCGCCCCCGCCGGCGTTTTCCAGTATGGAAGCGGCCGTGTTGCCGATGACGTACTGGTCGTTGCCCTGCCCGCCGACGAAAAGGCCGCCGCCGTCGATACCGCGAACGATGTCATCGCCCGCGCCACCCATGAGTGTGTTGGCCAGGCCGCTGCCCCACAGCACGTCGTCGCCGCCGCCACCGTCCAGCGTGGACGAAAATGCCGCGTTAGCGACCAGTTGTTCGGCGCTGTTGCTGCCGGTCAATTGGGTGGCGGCGCCGTATAGCCGGGCAATCTCGACGTTCACGCCCAGCATGTAATTGCCGGTGGCGGCGACCCAGGCGGTGTCCTGGCCGTCCGGCGCGGCCTCGTCGATTCTGTCGCTCAGGCTGTCGACCAGGTAGGTGTCATTGCCGGCGCCGCCCGCCATCCAGTCATTGCCGGCGCCGCCATCGAGCGTGTCGTCGCCGGCCATGCCGAACAGCCGGTCGTCGCTTCCAAAGCCGCTGAGCCTATCGTTGTCCGGGCTCCCGCGCAGCGTGTCTGCAAGGGTGGTGCCGCGGTAGGTGGCGCTGCCCTGGGCCTGGCTGAACAGGATGTACGCGGCGCCGGCGTCTATTCGGCCCAGCGGGTCGGCCTGGAATGCGCCAGTCAGCAGGTCGGAGAAGCCGTCGCCATCCGCATCGCCCACGCCGGCCAGGGAATAGGACTGGCCGTCGCCAATTCCGGCGCCGTCGATCCGGAAGCCCGCGCTGCCAAGATTGTTCAGGTCAATGCTGGAATAGCCGCCGGCCTGCCCCAGGACGATGTAGCTGGAGCCCGCGAGCAAGGTGCCCGCGCTGGAATTGAAGGCGCCGATCAGCAGGTCCGCAAACCCGTCGCCATTCACGTCGCCGGCGCTGGCGACCGACGTGCCGAGGTAATTGTTTGCGGCGGCCCCGTCGATGCGCAGGGCGTAGCTGGCCGGGTTGGCCAGACCGATGTCGCTGAAGCCACCGGCATGCCCGTAAACAAGGTAGACCGAGCCGCTCGTCGAGCGGCCGTTATAATCGGCCTCGGGGGCGCCGATGAGCAGGTCGGTAAAGCCGTCGCCGTTGAAATCACCGGCGGAAGCGACCGCGCTGCCTGCGAGATCGCCCGCCGCGGCGCCGTGGATGCGGAAGCCGCCGGCGCCCAGATCGGCCATGTTGAGCGTGCCCGAACCGCCGGCCCGGCCGAAGACCACATAGGCCGTACCACTGTCGGTACGGCCATTGGCGTCGGCATAGGCGCCGCCGGTTACCAGGTCGGCCAGCCCGTCCCCATTGAGGTCTCCCGCCGGGGCGACGATGCGCCCGACGTCGTTCGCGGTGGCGCCATCGATGCGGAAAACGCCGGTACCGGGGTTGGCGAGATCGGTGGCCGGGATGCCGGTGGCCGAGCCGAGCAGGATGTAGGCCGCGCCGGCAAAGCCGTTGCCGGCGTAAGAAGCATAGACCTGCCCGCCGACCACCGCATCGGCGAAGCCGTCGCCGTTGAAGTCTCCCAGCACGGCGGCGGTATGGCCAGTGAAGTCGCCCGCAGCCGCTCCGGCAATCCGCACGCCCGCGCTGCCCAGCGGCTGGGTCAGGTCAATGGTGGAGAAGCTGCCGGCATGGCCATAGACGATGGCGGCCGAGCCGTTGTTGGTGCGCCCGTCGGTGCTGTAAAGCGCGGTCCAGAGGATGATGTCGCCATAGCCATCGCCATTGAGGTCGCCGGCGCCAATGCTCGCATTGATCATGCTGGCGCCGTCGATGCGAAAGCCGGCGCTGAGCGGATTCGCGAGGTCGATATTGGCCCAGCCGCTGCTGCGGCCGAACACTACATAGGCGGTCGCGACGCCGTTCCCCGATCCCTTGTTCCAGGTCGAGACGATGGAGTCGGCCAGGCCGTCGCCGTTCATGTCGCCGGCGGCGGCGACGGTCCAGCCAATCCGGTCGGAGGAAGCGGCTCCGGCGATGCGGATGCCACGGGCAATGGTGAGGGTGGCCAGGTCGAGCGGTGAGGAGAAAGCGGACATGAGGCCCCGAACGGATTTTGAGCTCACGCTACCAGCACCCGCAACCACTCCGCCACCCATGGCAGGCAGTGAAAACCCGCAGGCGTAGCGAGGAAAGGAGACTTCCTACCGGCACGGTGGCCGGTTGCCAGCCGCTGGACAAATCGCGCCCGAACGTGCAAACGCCAGCCTAGTTTCCAAAACCCTCACCAGACCACGGGCCCCGCTCGCCTCGCGCGCGCCCCGCCTTCCGCACGGAGCCCAACCATGGCCACCCACACCCCGCTCGAACGCATCCGCAACATCGGCATCACCGCGCATATCGACGCCGGCAAGACCACCACGACCGAGCGGATTCTCTACTACACCGGCAAGAGCCACCGGATTGGCGAAGTCCATGACGGCAACACCACCACCGACTACATGGCGCAGGAGCGGGAGCGCGGTATCACCATAACCTCCGCCGCCGTCACAGCGGAGTGGAAAGACCACCGCATCAACATCATCGACACCCCCGGCCATATCGACTTCAACATCGAGGTGAACCGGTCCTTGCGCGTGCTCGACGGCGCGGTGTTCATCATCGAGGGCGTCGCCGGCGTGCAGCCGCAATCCGAGACCAACTGGCGCCTGGCCGACCGCTACAACGTCCCGCGCCTGATCTTCGTCAACAAGCTCGACCGCACCGGCGCCGATTTCTACAAGGCCTGTGACACGCTGACCGAGAAGCTGGGCATCAAGTGGGTGGCGCTGCAGCTGCCGATCGGCATTGAGGAGAACCTCAAGGGCGTGGTCGATCTGGTCGAAATGAAGGCGCTGATCTGGGAGGGCGACGACCTCGGCGCCAGCTTCCACGAAGCGCCAATTCCAGACGACATGGCCGAAATGGCCGTCGAGTGGCGCGAAAAGATGCTCGACATGGTGGTCGGCGCTGATGACGAGGCGCTGGAGGCCTACCTTTCGGGCGAACCGGTGCCGCTGGAACTGCTCAAGCGCGCGATCAAAAAAGGCACCATCAGCGGCGAATTCCGCCCGGTGATGTGCGGCAGCGCCTTCAAGAACAAGGGCGTGCAGCCGCTGCTCGACGGCGTGCTGGACTATCTGCCGAGCCCGGTGGACATCCCCGGCATCAAGGTCGCGCCCGATGAAGGCATGGACGAGACGCAGGAGCGCCGGAACATCCCGGCCGACCTCGAGGCGCCTTTCGCCGGCCTGGCCTTCAAGATCATCAACGACAAGTACGGTAACCTGACCTTCGTGCGCGTCTATCGCGGCGTGCTACGCCAGGGTGACATGGTGATGAACACCACCAAGGGCCACCGCGAGCGCATCGGCCGCATGTTCCAGATGCACGCCGATAAGCGCGAGGAGATCAAGGAAGTCATCGCCGGTGACATCGCGGCCTTCGTTGGCCTGAAGGACACTGGCACTGGCGATACGTTGGCGAGCAATGACGACCCGGTGATCCTGGAGCGCATGGCATTCCCAGTGCCGGTCATCGACATTTCGGTCGAGCCCAAGACCAAGGAAGCCGTCGAAAAGATGACTGCCGGCCTGGGTAAGCTGGCCGGGGAGGACCCCTCGCTGCGTGTCAAGACGGACCAGGAGACCGGCCAGGTCATTCTGTCGGGCATGGGCGAGCTTCACCTGGAAATCATCGTGGACCGGCTGCGTCGCGAATACGGCGTGGACTGCAACATCGGTGCCCCGCAGGTCGCCTACCGCGAGACGATCAGCAAGAGCCATACCGAGACCTACACCCACAAGAAGCAGT
>JACMRO010000254.1 GCA_014376425.1 Rubritepida sp. | reverse complement strand
TTCATCGCCGGGGCGAAAGCCCATCGGGTCGAGATCCAGCATGGCGGCGATGCGGCGGGTCAGCCCCAGGCCCACATCCTCCTCCAGCACCCGTGTGCGGCCGATCCAGGATCGCAATTCGTCCGAGAGCATCATTCCGCCACCAGGTTCAGCCGGCGGATCAGCCCGCCCCATCTTTCGCCATCCGCCCGCGCCTGCCGGCGGAAATCGTCGGGCGAGTTGGGTGGCATCGCATCGGCGCCGACGCGGGCGAAGGCGGCGATCACCGAGGGCTCGCGCAGCGCGTCGTTCATCGCGGCGTTGAGCCGCCCCACCGTCTCGGGCGGTGTGCCGCGCGGCGCGGCCAGGCCGAAATAGGCGCGGGCCTGGAAGCCCGGGATCACCTCGCTCATCGCTGGCACACCTGGCCATTCCGGGCGGCGGCCGGGCGTGGTCAGCGCCACCGGCCGAACAGTGGCCGCGCCGCGCACCGCCTCGCCCTCCGGCAGTCCCAGGCAGCGGGCATGGATGCGGCCCGAGAGCATATCGGTCATTGCCTGGGTGCTCTGCCGGTAGGGCACGTGCAGCATGTCCAGCCCCAGCCGGGCGCCCATGTCTTCCATGATGAGATGGGTGATGGCGCCGACGCTGGCCGAGGCATAGGTGAAGCGGCCGGGATTGGCGGCAATCCAGCCGATGACCTGCGCGAAATCCTCGCCGGGAATGGAGTTGTGCACCAGCAGCATGTTGGCGGTGGTGCAGAAACAGCCGACCGGCAAGAAGTCACGCTCGGCGTCATAGGTCACGCCGCGATAAAGCAGCGCGTTCAGGCCGGAATTCACCCCGATATTGGCGATCAGGAAGGTGTGACCGTCGCCTCCGGCGCGCAGCGTCGCCTCCGCCGCGGCTGAGCCGTTGCCGCCCGGCCGGTTGTCGGCCAGCACGGTCTGCCCCAGCCGCGGCCCCAGCGCATCGGCCATGATGCGACTGACGATGTCGGTCTGCCCGCCACCGCCGAATGGTACCATCAGTCGCACCGGGCGTTCGGGCCAGGCAGCGCGGGCGAGGGTCGGCAGGGCGAAGCCAGCAAGCGCCAGCCTACGGGTGATGTTCATGGGCGTTGCTCCAACGCGTAGCCTAGCGCGGGTTACGGCCGCGCGCCCAGGGGGCACCCAGGAGCACTTCCATTCGCGCACAGGGGCGCCGACCCGCCCGGCAAGGCTGGCGCCACCCGGAGCCTGCGCCGGCGATGGTCGTCGCGCCGCCCCATGCCGGCCAGGCCCGCTTGTGGTCACTCCAGCAGGCCCAGGCCCCTGGCCTGCCGCCATCCCCGGGGCTGCGTCCCCTGGCCTGCCCCTATCCCCGGGCGTCAATCACCCCCGCGCATCCTCGATGACGCGGCCGTCCAGCGGCAGGCTGCCTGCCGGCACGAAGCGCACCTCGCCCCGCAGGCCGGTCGCCGCCCGCAGCGCATCGGCCAGCGCCGCCGCATCACCCGCGCCCTCTGCCAGCAACTCCATCACGTCGGTCTCACCATCGCGGGCGATGCGCAGCCGCAGCCGGCCTGGCCAGGCCCGCCCCACCGCCGCCACCTGTTCCGGCCGCACGAACATTCCCCGCACCTTGGCCGTCTGGTCCGCCCGGCCCAGCCAGCCGCGGATGTGGTGCGTGCCCGGGATCAACGCCGACATGTCGCCGGGCGAGAAGCGGATGATGGGGTGCGACGGGTCGGGAATGGTCACCACCACCTCCCCCACCTCGCCCTCGGGCAGCCGCTCGCCGGTGCCCGGCCGCACGATCTCCAGGATGATGCCGTCGGCCACCCGCATTCCGGGCTCACCGGGGATGGAATGCGCGATCAGGCCCAGTTCGGCGGTCCCATAGGCCTCGACCACCACGATCCCCCGCGCCGCCGCCCAGTCCCGCAACCCGGGGGTGAAGGCGCCGCCGGTGACCAGGGCGCGGCGGATGCAGGCGCCGTCCTCGCCGGCGGCCTCCAGCAGGATCTTCAGGAAATCGGGCGTGCCAGCATAGGCGGCGGGGCGGTAGGCGCGCATCGCCTCGATCGTCTGCGCGGTGTTGCCGGGGCCGGCGGGGATGACGGCGCAGCCCAGCGCACGGGCCGCGCCATCCAGGATGAAGCCGCCAGGCGTGAGGTGATAGCCCAGCGTATTCAGCACGATGTCGCTGTCGGTGATGCCGGCGGCGGTCAGGGCGGGTGCGAAACGCCAGGGGTCGGCGCCGCCGCCCACGCCCTCGAAGATCGGCCCGGGCGAGGCGAACAGCCGGGCGCGCGCAGCCATCGGCGCCAGGCCGGCGAAGGGGAGTGCCGCCGCCTGCAACGCCGGCAGGTCGGATTTGCGCAGCACCGGCAGGTCTTCCAGCCGCGCCGTCTGTGGATCGATACCCGCCAGCCGCGCGGCCCAGCCGGGCAGGCTGAGGGCGGCGTGCAAGGTGGCTGTCAGCAGGCTTTGCATAAAGGCAGACTGCACCAGTGCCGCCCGGCTTGCCAGCACGGCCCAGGATGCGCTTCATGCGGCCATGCGCCGCCCCCCTCGCCCACCTTCCCGCGCGCAGCGCCACACCGAACGCGCGGCATCGCCCGACCCGCGCCGCCCGACCGAGGCCCGCCGTCCGCCGCCGGAAGCCACGCCCGCCGGCATGATCTGGCTGCATGGGCTGCACAGCGTCATCGCCGCGCTGGAAAATCCGGCCCGCCGCCTGCGCCGCCTGTTGCTGACGCAGGAGGCACACAAGGATCTCAGCGCCCGGCTGCCGGCGCCCTGGCGCGTCCAGCCCGAGGTCGCCGAACGCGCCCATTTTGCCGCCTTCCTGCCGGAGGATTCGGTGCATCAGGGCGCGGCGCTGCTGGTCGAACCGCTGGAGCAGCTGGATATCCACGACGCGATCGACGCCGGCTCCGGTCCGATCCTTGTGCTCGACCAGGTGACTGACCCGCGCAATGTGGGGGCCATGCTGCGCAGCGCGGCGGCCTTCGGCGCCTCGGCCGTGGTGATGCAGGACCGCCACGCCCCGCCGGAGACCGGCACCCTGGCCCGTGCGGCGTCAGGCGCGCTGGAGTTGGTGCCGATGATTCGCGTGGTCAACCTGGCCCGCGCGCTGGAGGAGCTGAAGAAGAACGGGCTTTGGGTCGCCGGCCTGGATGGCACCGCGCCCACCACCCTGGCGCAGGCCGGCCTGGCCGGCCGCCGCGTGGCGCTGGTGCTGGGCGCGGAGGGCGAGGGCATGCGCCGGCTGACGCGCGAGAATTGCGACGAGCTGGCGCGGCTGCCGATCAACGAGCGGATGGAAAGCCTCAACGTGTCTGCCGCCGCCGCGGTGGCGCTCTACGAGCTGGGACGGCTGTGATGGACGCCGCGGCGATGATCCTGGCAGCGCGGCGCGAGCGCCGGGTGCTGCTGCCCCTGGGCGCCGCCGCGCCGGTGGATGCGGCGGCGGGCTATGCTGTGCAGCGCCAGGTGGCGGACATGCTGGGCGCGGTGCCGCCCGCCGGCTTCAAGATCGGCGCTACCACGAAGCAGATGCAGGACTACCTTGGCCTATCCGGCCCCGCCGCCGCCTTCGTACCAGCGGCCTCCTGCAACGCTTCGGGGCTGGAAGTAGACTTCGCCGCATTCCAGGGCGTCGGCGTGGAATGCGAGATCGCCGTGCGGTTGGGGGCCGACATCCCCGCCGGCCCCTGTACGGCCGAACAGGCAGCCGGGGCTGTGGCCGAGGTGATGGCGGCAATCGAAATCGTCGAGAAGCGCTATGGCGACCTCGCCGCCCTGGGCACGCCCACGCTGATCGCCGACCAGATCTTCCACGCCTCGGGCGTGCTGGGCGCGGGCCTGGCCGAATGGCGGACGATACATCTCGGCGATCTCCATGGCGAAATTTTTGTGGATGGCGCATCGCGCGGCGCCGGCTACGGCCGAGACCTGCTGGGCCACCCAATGAACGCGCTGGCCTGGTTGGCGGATTCGGGCGCCGCACACGCCTTCGGCGGCCTGCGGGCGGGCCAGGTAGTGTGGCTCGGTTCGGTCACGCCACCGATCTGGCTGGCTGGCCCCTGCGCGGTCCATGTCGATTTCGGGCTGTTGGGTGGGGTCGCATTGACCTTTCATTAGCCGGCCGCGCGCAAACTGGCTTCGAGGCACGCTTCGCCACCCACACTCGCCAGGAGGGCGCATGGAGCAGCATCAATATGTCGTCCTTCACCGGTCACCGCGCCGAAAGGCCGCGGCCCAGCGGGGAGCCGTGCGGTTGGCACTCCCTGCCTGAGGCGCTGCAGCTCGTTCTCGCGCAGGAATCGATGCGCAGAGCCGCGGCCACCCTGGCCGACCAGGCTGAATTGCTGGCGGAGGAGATGGATGTCGGCACGCTGGTCGACCATGGCGGCCCCGACGCGTTGAGGCTGTTCGCCACCATCATCCGAAGCACGAACGCCAACGGGCTGGGGCCGGTCGGCCGGGCCTGATCGGCGGGCCAGGGTCAACCGAACTGCGCCAGCCGGTCCCGCATCAGCCAAACTGCGTCAGCCAGTCGGTATCAACCAGTCCGCGTCAACCGGTCCGCGTCAGCGGCTGCGCGGGAAAGCTGTTCATGGTGCGGTCCACCAGGCTGGCCAGGGAGTCCAGGATGGTCAGCCGGGCCGGGGCGTCGCCCTTGCGGCAGGCCATCTCCAGCGCGGCGGCGGCATCACGCAACGCGGTTGCGCCAAAGGTGCCGGCGGCTGCCTTCAACGTATGCGCCTCATCCTCGATATGCTGCGCGTTGTTCGCGGCAATGATGCGGGCCAGGCGGGCGCGGGTTTCCTCGACGAAGATCTGGATCAGGCGCGGCAACCGCCCGGGGCCGACTGCCGAGCGCAGCTCTTCCAGTGTTTCGCGGTCCAGCAGCGGCGCCACGTTGCCGGGCTCGGGCAGGGGGATGGCGGCGCGCGGACGGCGGGGGCGGGCGTTCAGCACATCCTCCACCGCCGAGATCATCTGCCCCCGGTCCAGCGGCTTGGCCAGGTAGCCATCCATGCCGGCGGCGATGCAGGCCTCGGCGTCGCCCGGCATGGCCGAGGCGGTCATCGCCAGGATCGGCACCCGGCCGTGGATTCCGGGTAGCTGCCGGATGGCCTGGGTGGCCGCCAGGCCATCCATCACCGGCAGCCGCACATCCATCAGCACCACATCGTACTCGGCCGATTCGGCGGCGGCGACCGCCTCGGCCCCATCGCGCGCCAGGTCGACCGTATAGCCCGCCTTGCGCAGGATGGCGGCGGCGACGAGCTGGTTCACGCGGCCGTCCTCCGCCAGCAAAATGCGGCCATTGGCGAGCGGCACGGCAGGCAGGATCGCATCCACGGCCGGTGTGAGGCGCGATGGCGGCGCGCCCGAGGCCGGTACCGGCACCAGCGGAAGGTCAAAGAAAAAGGTGCTGCCTTTGCCCGGGGTGCTGTCGACCGCGATCTGCCCGCCCATCAGCGACACTAGCCGCTTGCAAATGGAGAGGCCGAGACCGCTTCCGCCCTGCTGCCGCAACGGCGGGCCTTCGGCCTGGACGAACCGGGTGAACAGCCGCGCCCGCAGCTTGGGCGGAATGCCCATGCCGGTGTCGGTCACCGCGACGCCCAGCCGGCCATCGGGCAGCGCCGCCATGCGGATCTCCACCGTGCCGCGGTTGGTGAACTTCACCGCATTATCCACAAGGTTCAGCAACACCTGCTGCAACCGCTGCACATCGCCGATGGCGCGGGCGGGCAGGCGGTGGTCCAGGCTGGCGGACAGGGAAATGCCCTTCTCGGTTGCGGCGGGCGCCACCAGGTCGAGCACCTCGCGTACCGGGTCGACCAGATTGAAGGGCTCGGAGCCGATCTTCAGCCTGCCGGCCTCGATGCGGCTGAGGTCCAGCAATTCGTTCACCGTGGCCAGCAGCAATTGGCCGCAGCGGCGCGAGGTCTCGGCATAGGCGCGCTGTTCGGCGTCCAGATTGGTGTCGAGCAGCAGCGACAGCGTGCCCATCACGCCATGCATCGGCGTACGGATCTCATGGCTCATGAAGGCCAGGAAGTCGCTTTTCTCGCGGTTGGCGCGTTCGGCCGCCGCGCGGGCCTTCACCGCCTCGCGCTCAGCACGGACCCGGGCGGTCACATCGTGCTGGATGCCGACGAATGCCAGCAGCTTACCGTCGGCGTCGAACACCGGCGAGCAGCGCAGTTCATTGATGAAGCGCTTGCGGTCACGCCGGTAGTTGATCAGCTCGACCGTGACCGGACGCGCCTCGGCTATCGCGCGGCGCAGCAGATGGGTGGCCGCGGGGTCGGTGCCCGGGCCCTGCAGGAAGCGGCAGTTGCGGCCCAGCACTTCCTCCGGCGGGTAGCCGGTGATCTTCAGGAAGGCGGGGTTTGTGAAGACGATCGGGCAGTCGGGCAGATTCGGGTCGGTTATCACCACCCCTGTCGGGGCGGAGGCTATGGCCAGCGCCAGCGCACCCTCGAACCCCACCGCCGAGGCGGTGCCCAGCGCATGCCGCAAATACGCGTTGCCACCTGCATCGCGCACCACTTCGGGCACCATGGGCGGAGCGATCACGATGTCACTCATGATAGGTCAACAGCGATTCGAAGGGCACCTGCATACGGTCACGACCCTTTAAAAAAGTGAGTTCGATCAGTGCGGCGGCCGCCGCCACCTCGGCGCCAGCCTGTTGCAGCAGTGCGATGCCGGCGGCCATGGTGCCGCCGGTGGCAAGCAGGTCGTCGAGCAGGACGACACGTTGGCCAGGCTGCACGGCGTCGGCCTGCATTTCGATCCGGTCCTCGCCGTATTCAAGCGCGTAGGACAGGCCGACCACCGGGCCGGGCAGTTTTCGCGGCTTGCGCAGCATGATGAAGCCGATGCCCAGTTGCAGCGCGAGGGGCGCCGCGAGCAGGAAGCCCCGCGATTCGATTCCGGCCAGCACGTCAGGCCGATGCGGTCCGATCAGCGTGCCCAGGCGTCGCACCGCCTCCTGCCAGGCGGGGCCATGCGCCAGCAAGGTGGAGATGTCGTAGAACAGGATGCCGGGCTTGGGGAAATCCGCGATCCCACGAATATGAGCCTTAAGGCACATGGCAGGGTCGGCGCGGCGGGGTTCAGCCATGTCGTTCAGTTCGGTCAGCGGTTTCGCTTTCGGTCGCCTGCCGGATTGCGGGCATGATTAACGCCTGGATGTGCCGCCGAACTCCTGGCCGCGCTTCTTCGCACCTGGCCAGCTGGCAAGACGTGCCTGTAACCCAAAAAGGTGGCGGGCCTACAACGTGCGCGTCCCGCCTGGCTCATAGGCCATTTTGCGATCTCACAGCCCGCGCGATTTCCTTGCATGTTCGAAAAGATTTAAGTGCTCGGGGGCGTTTGTGCAAGCACTTCCCCCAGGACTTGCTTATTCCTCCGCCCTGCCGGATGGAGAGGGTATGTCGAGATCTCGGGCTGCGTTGTTGATCGGTTTGGTCGGATTTGCCGGCTACGTGTTGCTGGTGCTGACGCTGGGCGATTTCGTCCTGCGAATGCACGGGACAGTACAGATGGTCTACTTCGCCGTTGCCGGCACCATTTGGGTCTGGCCAGCAAAACGCCTGATCTACTGGGGCGCCGGCAAGTAGGCCGATCTGGTCGGAGTGAGAGGATTCGAACCTCCGGCCCCCGCGTCCCGAACACGGTGCTCTACCAGGCTGAGCTACACTCCGAGGCCGGGGATTTCATACGCCGCCGATCCGTGCCCGGCAAGCCGCCCCAACTGCCCACCTCGCGCTTGGTATTCGGCCGCCGTCCATGCACAGTGTCGCAAGCCACCCAACCATGCGGAGACACTGCCCCGATGACGATGCCGCGCTTCCTGACCGTGGCCTTCCTGGCCCTCACCCCCGCGCTGACCCTGGCCATCCCCGCCAGCGTCGCCCAGACCACCGATCCCGCACAGATCATCCGCGAGCGCCGCGAGGGCCTGCGTGGCGTGGGCGCGCATATGGAAGCGCTGCAGGCGATTGCCGCCAGCCGCGGCGACCCCCGGCCGGCGCTGCCGCGCATCGACGCCATCACCGCCTTCTTCGAAGGGTTCCCCGACCGCTTTCCGCCCAACACCCAGGCCGGCGACACCAAGGCGCAGCCGGCGGTGTTCGTTGACCGCAGCGGCTTCCTGGCGGCCCATGTCGGGCTGACCGGGCCATTGGCCAACCTCCGCACCGTGGCGGCGGCGGGTGACAGCGCGGCATTCCCGGCGGCACTGCAACAGCTGGGCGGCGCCTGCGGCAACTGCCACCGGACTTATCGCGCGCGCTGAGCCCGGCACATGACGGGGAGGGATTTACCCGGCCCCGTCAGCGGTCAGCGCCCGGTCCAGACCGCCGGGCGGCGGGCCAGGAAGCTCTGCACCCCTTCGGCGAAATCGGCCGAGGTAAAGCACATCGCCACCAGGTCGTCGCCCGACGTTGCGCGCGCCGCCGCCGTCAGCCGCCGCAGTGCCTGTTTGGTGGCGCGGAGCGTCAGCGGCGCATGGCTGGCGACGGTGGTGGCCAGTGCGGCGGCGCGGGCCTGAAGTGCCGCGTGATCGGGCAGGATCTCGCTCAGCAGCCCGGCCTGGCGCATCTCCTCAGCCTCCATCAGACGCGCGGTGAAGATCAGGTCGGTGACGCGGGCGGGGCCGATCAGCGCTACGAGGCGCGCGTGGTTCACCATCGACAGCGTGTTGCCCAGGGTGCGCGCGATGGGAAAGCCGAAACGGGCATTGGCGGCGCCTATCCGCAGGTCGCATACGCCGGCGATGGCGGCGCCGCCCCCGGTGCAGGCGCCGGCGATGGCAGCGATGGTGGGCTTCTGGCAGTCCTCGATCGCGGTCAGGATGCGGTCGATCTTGTGTTCGTAGGCGATGGCGTGCTCTGCCGTACGGAATTCGGTGAACTGGCCGATATCGGTGCCGGCGGCGAAGGCCTTCTCGCCGGCGCCGGTGATGACGATGGCGCGGATGGCCGGGTCGTCACTGGCCGCGGTACACAGCCGGGCCAGTCCTTCATACATGCCGAAGGTCAGCGCGTTGCGCGCCTGCGGGCGGTTGAATGTGACGAAGGCAATGCCGTCGCGGGTTTCGGTAAGGAGTTCGGTCATGCGCGCAGTGTCGCGCCAACCGGGCCGGGCAGCAATTCGGGGGCTGCACACCTCGCTGGCAAGCGCGGCGGGCCGGGCGTAGGCTGGCGCCATGCGTCTGCTCGTCGTCGAGGACAACATCCAACTTTCGCAGCAGCTGCGAACCGCACTGGCCGAAGCCGGCTTTGCGGTGGACGCCGCGGCCGATGGGGAGGAGGGCCTGCATCTCGGCGCCACCGAGCCCTATGACGCGGTGGTGCTCGATCTCGGCCTGCCCCGCCTCGACGGCCTGTCGGTGTTGCGCCGCTGGCGTGCGGCTGACCGCATCATGCCCGTCATCCTGCTCACAGCGCGCGATTCCTGGTCCGAGAAGGTCGAGGGCCTGAACGCCGGCGCCGATGACTACCTGGCCAAGCCTTTCATCATGGCCGAGTTGATCGCCCGGCTGAACGCGCTCATCCGTCGCTCCAACGGCGTTGCCAAGGCCGAGCTGGATTTTGGCGACATCCGGCTCGACACCGCGGCGCGCGCGGTCTCGCGCCAGGGCGCACCGGTCAGGCTGACGGCGTTGGAATACGGAATGCTGGCCTATCTGGCGCTCAATGCCGGCCGCCCGGTGTCGAAGACGGAGTTGACCGAACACCTCTACGCGCAGGATTTCGACCGCGATTCCAACACGCTTGAGGTCATTGCCGGCCGGCTGCGACGCAAGCTGGGCGACGGGCTGATCGAGACGGTGCGGGGCCAGGGCTACCGGATGAGCCTGCCCCGGTGACGCCAGTGGCCGCGCAGCCCTTTATTCGCGTCCGCGGCAGCCTGACCCGGCGCCTGGCCATCCTTGCCTCGCTTTGGATGGCGGTGGGGCTGGGCGTCACCGGCTGGTTCGTCGTGCGCCTGGCCGAGGAACAGATCGAGCAGGCGGCCGATGCGCGGATGACCTCGTTGATGGACGCGGTGGTGGCCGCCGCGTCACTCGACCCGGTGCGCGGGCCCATCCTGGTGCGTGCGGTCAGCGAGCCGGAATTCGACCGGCCGCTCTCGGGCCATTACTGGCAAATGTCGGCAGCCGGCGGGCTGGTCGCCACGTCGCGATCACTTTGGGACCAGCGCCTGCCGGCGCCGCGCCCCAATGAGGAGCCGCGCAACGAGGATATCATCGGCCCCCGCGACGAGCCGCTACGGCTGCTTGAACGGCGCGTGCAGCTGGAGGCGCGCTTCGGCACGCCCCGCTTCCAGCAGGTCACGGTGCAGCTGGCGGTGACGCGGGTGCCGACCGACATCGAGATACGCCGTCTGCAGAACGGCCTGGTGCTGGCTTTCCTGGGCCTGGGTGCCGGGCTGGTGGCGGTCGTCGCCCTGCTGGTCGTCTGGTCGCTGCAGCCGCTGCGCCGGGCGCAGGAGGAGCTGGTCGAGGTGCGTGCGGGCACCAGGCAGCATGTCGACCTGACCGTGCCGTCCGAGATCGCGCCGCTGGTCAACGAGATCGAGGCGCTGATCGGCCAGAACCGCGCGACGGTGGAGCGTGCCCGCACCCATGTCGGTAACCTGGCGCATGCGCTGAAGACGCCCATTGCGGTGCTGCGCCTGGCGCTGGAGCGCGGCGAGGTACCGGCCGCGATGGCCCAGGCCGCCACGCTGGAGCGGCTGGTGCAGCACCATTTGCGCCGCGCCCGCGCCGGCGCCCTGGCCGGCGCGGCGGGCGCGGAAGCCCTGCCCATGGCTGCCGCTCAGAGCCTGGCGACCGCGCTGCGGCGGCTATTTTCCGGCCACGGTATCGAGATGCTGGTGCTGGGCCGCGACAGCGCGCGCAGCAAGACCGACCCGCAGGACCTGACCGAGATGTTGGGAAACCTGATGGAGAATTCCTGCAAATGGGCCAAGGCCAGGGTGGAGTGCCGCGTGCTGCCAGGCGGTCCGGGCATGATTCGCATCGAGGTCGAGGATGACGGGCCGGGCCTCGCCGAGGGCCAGGACGCGGCGGCGCTGGCCCGTGGCGTGCGGCTGGATGAGGCGGCGCCCGGCAGCGGGCTGGGGCTGGCGATCGTGGCCGATCTGGCCGGGCTGTATGGCGGCACGCTGCAGTTGCTGCGGGGGCAGAAGCTGGGCGGAATGCTGGCGGTGCTGGAACTGCCCGGGCGGTTCTAGATGAATTGCCCGCGCAGAAACCCCAGCGCGGGCAACGGTTGCCACTGTCGCGGCAGGTCGGCCCGGCGGATCGGCGTCACCGAATAGGACGGCACCGGCTTTTCGTTCCGGCGCAGAAACTCGGCGTAGGCCTGAACCTGCTGCGTGCGCCAGGCCATATCTGCCGCCGCCGCGGCGCGATTGCGAAACACCTCCGCCACCCGGTGCCTGCGGCCCATCGAGGCCACGACCGCCCACAGCGTGTCTTCGGCACCGCCGGGGCCACCGCCGGGGCGTTCCAGACTGACAAGCTTGGCCGCTCTCATCTCCACGCGATATGCTGGACGCGCGGCCGGCCCCTGGTCAAGCGCGGCGTGCGGAGAGAGCATGGGGGTAACCTCCGGAGACCACCATGCTGCCCTCTCGCGCTGACATCACCATCGGCTTCGCCCATGTCGCTTATAACTGCGCCGCGCGGCTCGCGTTGCGGAACACCGGCCTGCGCGCCATCCAGGCCCGCAATGCCGCCGAGCTCGACGCCATGCTGCCGCAGATCGACGTGCTGAGCCTGTCGGGCATGTGGCGCAACGAGATCCCGGCCCGGGCGCCCCGGCTGCGCTTCGTGCAGAGCATGAGCGCGGGCACCGATCAGTACGACCGCGCGGTTCTCGCCGCCCACTCCATCCGTCTAGCGAGCGCTGCGGGGGTGAACGCCCGCGCGGTCAGCGAACACGCCATGGCGTTGATGCTGGCGATGACCCGCCGCCTGGTGGAGGCGCGCGACAACCAGCAGAAAAAGCTGTGGCGCGGCATGATGAGCGACTTCGACAAACGCGAGGATGAATTGGCCGGCAAGACCGTGATCGTGATCGGCATGGGGCGCATCGGCGGCAGGCTGATCAAGCTGTGCCGCGCCTTCGAGATGACGATCATCGGCATCCGCGCCAACCCCGCCGCCGGCGCCGAGGGCGCCGATGAGGTGCATGGCATGGCGGCGCTGCCCGGCCTGCTGCCGCGGGCGGACATGGTCGTGCTGGTCTGCCCGCTCACGCCGGAGACGACCGGGCTGATCGGCGCCAAAGCGCTGGCCGCGATGAAGCCCAGCGCCTATCTCATCAACTGCGCCCGCGGGCGCGTCTGCGACGAGCCGGCGCTGATCGCGGCGTTGACGGCCGGCCGCATACGCGGCGCCGCGCTGGATGTAACGGCCGAGGAGCCGCTGCCGGCGGCCTCACCGCTATGGACCCTGCCCAACGTCTTCATCACGCCGCACACCGCGGGCGAGACCTGCGCCTATGAGGACAATGTGGTGGACCTGCTGCTGGAGAATCTCGACCGGCTGTGGCGGGGCGAGGCGGCGCTGGTCAATCAGGTGGTCTGAGGCACCCGCACCGCGATCCCGTCGGTCGCCGCGGATAGGGTGATCTGGCAGGCCAGGCGCGATTCCGCGCGCCGGCCGGCTGCGTCCGACAGCATGCTGCGCTCCTCGGTCGAAGGCGGCGGCAGGGCGGCGGCCCAGCCGGCATCGACATAGACGTGGCAGGTGGCGCAGGCGCAGTCGCCATAGCAGTCGGCGTCGATGCCGGGGATGCGGGCTTCCAGTGCGGCATGCATGACGGTCAGGCCCGCCTCGCCCTCGACTTCGCGGATGGCCCCGTTGGGCAGGGTGAAGGTGACGCGCGGCATGCCGTTCCTCATGGGTTGCAGCGATGACATCGCGCCTTGTTCTCCGGCGTCAAGTTTGGTGCGGAACCGTCACGTTCAGTCGGCGGTGATCTGGCCGGCGGCGATGACCACGCGCCAGCGCGACAGCTCGCTCCGCACCAGGGCGGTGTAATCCGCCGGACCCAGGCGGCCGGGCAGGACGCCGATAGCGCCGAAGCGCTGCACCACCAGGGGGTCGGCCAGCAGCGTGCCGATCTCGGCGCTCCACCGCGCCGCAAGCTCGGGCGCTACGCCGGCGGGCAGCGAGAAGCCGAACCAGTTCGAGGCGGTGGCGGCGGCGAAGCCGGCTTCGGCGAAGGTCGGCACATCGGGCAGCGAGGCGGGGCGCGCGGGCTCGCTGGTTGCCAACGCCCGCAGCCGGCCGTCACGCAGGTGCGGCAGCGCGATGGGCAGGCTCTCCATGATCGCGGGCAGGGTGCCCGAGATGACGTCGGTCAGCGCCGGCGCCGAGCCGCGATAGGGCACGTGGGTGAATTCGATGCCCGCGGCACGAGCAAAGACCTGCCCCAGCAGGTGGTTCAACGTGCCGTTGCCGCCCGAGCCATAGGTCAACGGCTGCGCCCGCGCATGGGCGACGAGCCCGGCCAGGTCGCGCATCGGCAGGGCGACGTTGACCGCCAGCACCGAGGGAAAACTTCCGATCAGCGCAACATGGGTGAAGTCGGCTAGCGCGTCATACGGGGTGTTGCGGTACAGGCCAGGCCCGATGCCGTGCGAGGCGGCCGACGACATCATCACCAGATGCCGGTCGCCGGGCGCCTTCGCCAGGATATCGGCGCCCAGCGCGCCCCCCGCGCCGGGCCGGTTTTCCACGACCACGGGCTGGCCCAGCCGGCTGCCGACGCCCTGCGCCAGGATACGGCTGAGCGTGTCGGCCGCGCCGCCGGGCGGGAAATTGACGATCCAGCGGATCGGCCGTTCGGGCCAGCTGCCCTGGCCGAAAGCCGGCAGGGCAAGGAAGGGCAGGGCGCGTCGGGGCAGCTTCATGGGTGGTGTCATACCGCGTTTCACGCAAAGCTCATGCCAACAACCTTTGGAATCTTCATGGCCTTCGACCTGTTGCTGACCAATGCGCGCCTGCTGGATTCCACTGTGGTGACCGATATCGGCGTGACGGGCGGCCGCATCGCTGCACTTGCCCCAGGCCTGCCGCGGGCGGCTGGTGAGGTGGTGGATGCAGGCGGCTGCCTGGTGTCGCCCGGCTTCATCGAGACGCACATCCACCTCGACAAGAGCAACATCATCGGCCGCTGTGGCTGCGAACCGGCGCGCAACCCCCATGGCGCCATGGAGCGGGTCTCCGCAGTCAAGCACAGCTTTACGGTGGAGGATGTCAACGCCCGGGCGCGGGCGACCCTGGAGCGCGCCATCAGCCACGGCACCACCACCATGCGCACCCACTGCGAGGTCGACCCCAAGGTGGGCTTGCGCGGCTTCCAGGGGGTGAAGGCGTTGGTGGACGCCTATGCCTGGGCTATCGACATCGAGATCTGTGTGATGCCGCAGGAGGGGATGCTGGACAATCCGGGTACCGAGGCGCTGATGCTGGCGGCGTTGGACCAGGGTGCCACCGTAATCGGCGCGGCGCCCAACTACGATACCGACCGGGCCGGGCAGATCCGCCGCGTCTTCGAGATCGCGGTGGACCGCGACATCGACATCGACATGCACCTGGACAGCGGCACCGATGCCCATGACATGGATGTGATCCTGGTGTGCGAACTGGCGGAGCGCTACGGCTGGCAGGGCCGAGTCGCCATCGGCCACGGCACCAAGCTGGCCTCGGCCACCCCAGCCCGCTTCGCCCAGGTTGCGGCGCGCATGGCCGCCGCCGGCGTGGCGCTGACCGTGTTGCCGGCGACCGACCTGTTCCTGATGGGCCGTGACCAGACCGAGAATGTGCGGCGCGGCGTGGTGGACGGTGTGGCGCTGCACCGGGCCGGCGTGCTGGCCAATGTCTCGACCAACAACGTGCAGAACCCGTTCACGCCGTTCGGCGACGCGCAGCTCATCCGCATGGCGAATCTGATGGCCAACGTGACCCAGCGTGGCGACGCGGCGGACCTGCGGATCGTATGGGACATGTTCACCCGCAACGCCGCCCGGCTGCTGCGGCGGGGCGATCTGGGGCTGGCCGTGGGTGACCCAGCGGATTTCGTGGTGGTGGACGCGCCCGATCCGGTGCAGGCCTTGCGCGACATCGCGCCGGTATTGCTGGGCTTCAAGCGCGGGCGGCGGACGTTCACGCGGGAGCGGGCGGTGCTGCACCGGCCGGCCTGATCGGGCATGCCGACCAGGCGCGTGCAGAGCGGCACGGTGCGTGAGCGTGGGCGCCCGGCCTGGCGCCTTTCCACTTCGCCCGCGCCTCGCTTGCATGGCGCACGCGGCCTGCAGTTTCATTTTGAACGGCGGGCCGGGCAGTCTAACCCTACACGACAGCGCTTGCCTTCACGAGGTTGTGCTTTTATCCTCAGTGGTGGCTTTGTTGAAGATCGCGCGGATGGGACACCCGGTGCTTCTTGCCCGCGCGGAGCCGGTGGCTGATCCCACCACGGCCGTGATGCGACGGCTGGTCTCCGATATGATCGAGACTATGGACGATGCGAAGGGCGTGGGGTTGGCCGCGCCGCAGATATATCAATCGTTGCGGCTTTTGGTTTGGCGGTACCCCAAGGAGAATCCCGCCGTCGTCCTGTTCAATCCCGAGATCGCGTCCTACGGAAACGAGGAGCCTTTCTTCGAAGCCTGCCTTTCGATCCCCGGCCTGAAGGGCGAGGTGCACCGCCCGACACGCGTTTCATTCACTGGGTTGGATGCCTCTGGCGCGCCAGTGTCCGGTGTCACCGACGATAAATTCGTGGCGCGGATCCTTCAGCACGAGAACGACCATTTGAACGGAGTGCTCTACCCGACGATCATGCGTGACCTGTCGCGCTTTGCCTACATTGATGAGTATGAAGAATACCTGAAGTTGAGTCCGCCTGCGGACAGCTCGCATGTCGACGGGCAGTCGCAGCCGTCGGCGGAACCGCGCACCTGACCTCGTTGGGCTTGAACTTCCTCCCAACCGCTCATGGCACGGGGCGGGGTGCCCCTGGCGGGGGTGCAGGGGGCCAGGACGGTTGTAGTTGCTACCCTCGCCGCACCGCGTAATCCCCCGCCTCCAACGCTGCCACGATGGCGTCGCCCTGGGCGGTGTCGCGTACCTCCACCATCAGTTCCAGCTCCGCGGTCTGCACCGAGGGCGCCGCAAACAGCCGCTGGTGGCTGACCTCGATGACGTTGCCGCCGGCATGGGCGACGCGAATTGCGATGTCGGCCAGCACGCCCGGCCGGTCGGGAATGTCGAGATGCAGGCGCAGGATGCGGCCGTCCCGCAGCAGGTTGCGCAACAATACGTTCGACAGGATGCGCGGGTCGATATTGCCGCCGCAGACGGGCGTGCCGACGACGCGCCCGGTGAAGCGCTCCGGGAAGGCCAGCACCGCTGCCACCCCCGCCGCGCCTGCGCCTTCGGCAACCACCTTGGCCCCTTCGACCAGCAGGGCGATGGCCTGTTCGACGGCGCGTTCGGGCACCACCAGGATCTCAGCCCGCAACGCCCGGATCATCGCCAGCGGCGTCTCGCCCACGTCGCGCACCGCGATGCCCTCGGCGATGGTGGGACCGCCCACCTGCACCGGGCGGCCGGCCAGGCGCTGCGCCATGGCCTGGTAGCCTTCGACCTCGACGCCATAGACCGCCATGCCAGGCCGCAGCTCGGCGGCCGCCGTGGCGCAGCCGGCCAGCAGCCCGCCGCCGCCCACCGGCAGGATCAGGCATTCGACCTCGGGCGCGTCGTCCAGCAATTCGACCGCCAGGGTGCCCTGGCCGGCGATCACCGCCACGTCGTCATAGGGGTGGATGAAGGTCAGGCCATTGCGCAGCGCCAGTTCATGGGCATGAGCGGCGGCCTCGGCCAGCGTCTCGCCATGCAGCACCACGGCGGCGCCGAAGGCCTCCGTGCGCAGGATTTTGGTGCTGGGGGTGAAGCGGGGCATCACGATGGTGGACGCGATCCCGGCCAACGTGGCATGCCGCGCCACCGCCTGCGCATGGTTGCCGGCCGACATGGCGATGACGCCAGCGGCCCGCTCGCGCGCGCTCAGCAGCGCGATGCGGTTGGCTGCACCGCGCTCCTTGAAGGCGCCCGACGGCTGCAGATTGTCCAGCTTGAGGAAGACGCGGGTGCCGCAAGCGGCGTTCACCGCCGGCGATTCAATGGTAGGCGTATGCCGCACCGAACCCTGGATGCGCGCGGCCGCGGCCCGCACATCCGACAGCTTCGGAAATGGCCCGGGCGTCACCGAAAAGCGACGGCGGTGATCTCATAGGCGCGTGCACCGCCTGGCGCGGGAACCTCCACGCTGTCGCCGACCTTCTTACCAATCAGAGCGCGGGCCAGCGGCGAGGAGATGGAAATCGAGCCGTCCTTCATGTCCGCTTCGTACTGGCCGACGATCCGGTAGGTCTTCGCCTGTTCGGTTTCCTCGTCCACCACCGTGACGCGGGCGCCGAACTTCACCTGGCTGCCGGATTGCTTGGCGATGTCGATCACCTCCGACGACGGGATGATCGTCTCCAGCTCGCCGATGCGGCCCTCGATGAAGGACTGCTTTTCACGCGCCGCGTGGTACTCCGCGTTTTCAGAGAGATCGCCGTGGGCACGGGCTTCGGCGATCGCCCGGATCACGGCCGGGCGTTCCTGCACGCGCAGGTGCTTCAGCTCCTCCTCAAGCCTCGCCAGGCCCTCCGCAGTCATTGGAAATTTCTGCACGGCC
>JACMRO010000019.1 GCA_014376425.1 Rubritepida sp. | reverse complement strand
GCCAACCTGCTCAAGCCGGCACTGGCGCGCGGCGAAATGCGCTGCGTCGCCGCCACCACCTGGGCCGAGTACAAGAAGTATTTCGAGAAGGACGCCGCGCTGACCCGCCGCTTCCAGGTGGTGAAGGTGGAGGAGCCCAGCCTGCCGCTTGCCAACGCCATGCTGCGCGGCCTGGTCGCCACGCTGGAGAAGCACCACGGCGTGCGCATTCTAGACGAGGCGGTGACCGAGACGGTGCGGCTCTCAGCCCGCTACATCCCGGCGCGGCAGTTGCCCGACAAGGGCGTGTCGCTGCTCGACACCGCCTGCGCGCGGGTGTCGATGAGCCAGGCGGCGATTCCGGCACCGATCGAGGACAAGACGCGGCGGCTGAGCCTGATCGCGACCGAGCTGGGCGCGCTGGGGCGCGAGGCGGCGACCGGCGGCGATCACACCAAGCGCACCGGCGCGCTGGTCATCGAACAGGCCGAGGTGGAAGCCGAGCTGGCCGCGCTGAATGCGCGCTGGGCGCAGGAAAAGACCCTGGTCAACCGCATCGGAGAACTTCGCGGCGTGCTGGAGGCGCCGGTCGAAGGCGACAATACGGTCGGCGCGTTGGCCGATCTGGCAAAGACCACCGCCGAACTGCGCGCGTTGCAGGGCGAAGAACCGCTGGTCCACCCGGTGGTCGACGGCCAGGCCGTGGCCGAGGTTGTCGCGACATGGACCGGCATCCCGCTGGGCCGCATGGCCGGTGACGAGCTCAAGGCAGTGATGGCCTTGCAGGAGAAGCTTGAGGAGCGCGTCGTTGGCCAGTCGCACGCGCTGGCCGCCATCGCCCAGGCCATCCGCACGAATCGCGCCGGGCTTGCTGATCCGCGCAAACCCATCGGCGTCTTCCTGATGGCCGGCACTTCCGGCGTGGGCAAGACGGAGACGGCGCTGGCGGTGGCCGACCTGCTTTATGGCGGCGAGCAGAACCTGACGACCATCAACATGAGCGAGTTCAAGGAGGAGCATAAGGTCGCCACCCTGATGGGCTCGCCGCCCGGCTACGTGGGCTACGGCGAGGGTGGCGTGCTGACCGAGGCCGTCCGCCGCCGCCCCTACTCCGTCATCCTGCTGGACGAGATGGAGAAGGCCCACCCCGGCGTGCAGGACGTGTTCTACCAGGTGTTCGACAAGGGCAACATGAAGGACGGCGAAGGCCGCGACATCGACTTCAAGAATAGCGTCATCATCATGACGTCCAACGCCGGCACCGACACCATCGCCAAGCTCTGCGCCGACCCCGAAACCTCGCCCGAGCCGGAGGCGCTGGTCGAAGCGCTGCGGCCGGACCTACTGAAGGTGTTCAAGCCTGCCTTCCTGGGCCGCTGCAATGTAGTGATCTACTATCCGCTGGCCGATCACATCCTCAAGCAGATCGCGGAGCTCAAGCTGAAAAGCATCGGCAAGCGGGTGCGCGAGACCTATGATGTGGCCTTCGAGGTCGACCCCGCCGTGCCCGACGCGATCGTCGAGCGCTGCCGCGAGGTCGAGAGCGGGGCGCGCAACATCGAGAACATCCTCAATCGCACTTTGCTGCCCGAGCTCTCGGCCGGCATCCTGGGGCGGCTGGCCGAAGGCGGGACCATCGGCCGGGTGCATGTCGCGATGAACGACGACGGTGGTTTCCGCTACGCGCTCGACTGAGCCGGCGGTTCGGGTCGGCGCGCGCCCCGCGCCGTCTCATTCAGGCGGCGGGATTCCCCCGCCGCTGATCTAACGGCCCTGCCACCCGCCGCGGTGGCCGGGCCGGCACAGGCCGCGGCACAGGAGCATAAAAGTAATGGCAATTTTCTTGAAATACGGCGCGCTGAATGGCGAAACCACCCAGCTCAGCCACAAGCAGTGGATCGAGGTCTCGTCCTTCCAGTGGGGCGTGGGCCGCGGCGTGTCGTCCGGTGTGGGCGGCGCTTCGAAGCGCGAATCCACCGCGCCGCATGTCAGCGAGATCGTGCTGACGAAGACCTTCGACATTTCCTCGCCATTGCTGCTGAAGGAATCGCTGGGCGGCAAGGCGGTGCAGGTCAAGATCGAGCTTACCCAGACCGACAATAGCGGCAAGCATGTTGCCTACCAGAAGTACGTTCTCGAGGACGTGCTGATCTCCGGCTATTCGATGTCGTCGGGCGGCGCGCGGCCGTCGGAGAGCATCAGCCTGAACTTCAACAAGATCGACAGCGAATATCTGAACATCGATGACAAGTTCGCGTCGAAGACGACGGGCCATGTGGTGTTCGATATCGCTCTGTCGAAGCTGACCTGAGAGCCGCCGGGGGCTTCGGCCCCCGGCCACCTCGCCCGGCCACTATTCCGTCTTCAGCCGACCAGTACCACCGTCACATTGTCTCGCCCGCCAGCCTCCACGGCCCGGCGGACAAGCTCGTCGGCATCGGCGCCGGCGGCCACGAGGCTGGCGATCTCAGCCTCCGGCAGTTCCTTAAACACACCGTCGCTGCACAGCAGGAAGCGGTCGCCGGGCAACAGCCGGTCCGCCACCTTGTCCAGCACCAGCGGATCCTCCGCCCCCACCGCGCGGGTGATGATGTTGGCCTGCGGATGCGCCTCCGCCGCCTCCGCCGCCAGATCGCCGGCATCCACCATTTCCTGCACCAGGCTGTGATCATGCGTGATGCGCAGCAGCGCGCCGTCACGCCACAGATAGATGCGGCTGTCACCGGCCCAGAGCGCTGCGAAATGATCGCCGCGCAACAGCAATACGACGACGGTGGACGCGATGATGCCGCCCCGGTCCAGCGCCCGGTGGCGCAGCTCATCATTCACGGCGCCCAGGCGCAGGCGCAGTTGCGCCAGCATCTCAGCCGCGCTGAGACCGGGCGGGATGGCCATCAGCGCATCCGCGATAGCGGTCGAAGCAACATCGCCCGCGCCATGCCCACCCGCACCATCGGCCACCGCCCACAAGCCGAGGTCGGGCCGTTCCACCAACCGGTCCTCGTTGCGGCTTCGCTTGAGGCCCGGATGGGTGGCGGCGGAGGAGGCTGGCGGCGTCATGGCGCGGCACCCCTGGCCGGGGGGGTGGACACGTCGGCCTCGCTGAGGCGCGTGCCGGTGACGATGGCGAGCATCTCAGCGGCCGCGCGGTCATCTCCTGAAGCGTCGTCCCGCAACACTGCCCGGGGGTGTGCGGTGGGGTCAACGGTCGGGGTTTCCCGGTCCTCCGGCGGTAGTGAAGCGCGGTCAGTACCGGGCGGCGCCGCGTCGAGGGGGGCGGGCGGGCGCGCCGTGCTGACTGCGGGCTGCCCGGATAAAGGCGGCGCGGCCAGCTCAGCAAACTGGCCGGGGTGGTGCGGCGCCGCCGCCGTGACTGGGGTGCGTTCCGCCAAAGGCACTCCGGACGGGTTGGTCAGCTGGGTGGGGCCGTCCAGCGCCGCCACGCATCCCGGCCGGGCTTCCGCCGCAAAGCCGTCGCGCGCGGGCCATGCCAGCAGCGTCACGAAGCCCGCCAGCTCGGCCATGCCGCGGGCAGGCGCTGTCGCGGACCAGAACAGGCTGCGCCCATCCAGCGTGGCGTCCGGATCGTCGTCGGGGGCGGGCGGCAGCGCGGCCGCCAGCGCATCGGCATGGAGCCCGTCGCGCCTGGCCAGCAGCGCGGCCGCCTCCAGCCGCGCATACCAGGCGTCGGGTGGCGGTGTGGCGGCGCCTGGCAGGGTAGCCGCCAGGGTCAAAGGAAATTGCCGCCCCACCAGGTCGGACGAGGTGGCGATGACACCCACCACGGCCTCAGGCCCACAAGCGCCCGGCGACAGGCGGAAGCGCCACACCGGCGCCGCCTCCCATGCCGCATCCCAATCCACGCCCAGCGCGGCGCGGGCCTGGGCGATGCCCGCGCTCAGCCAGGCGTCCCACGGGTCGGTGAAACTTCGTGGCAGGTGGCGGCGCACGAAGTCGCCATGCGCTGGCAGCTTGCCGAACAATCCGGTTGCCATGCCGTTCAGCCCGGTTGCGGGGTGAAGGTGGGGCATCGGAACTCCAGCATTTCACGCAGGCCGAAGGGATTGATGCTGCTGCCGGCCTGCAGGATGAAATCGGCGGTGCGGTCGCCGCGGGTCACTGTCAGCCGGAACCGGTTCGGGTCAGGCGTGGCGACCAGCCGGCTTGGCGCCAGCCACACCAGCTTGAGTGTGGACCAGGCGCCGTCGATGGCCAGGTCGCCGGCGTTGGATGGCGGGTCGAAAGTCAGCGTCACCGGCTGCATGGCGGGGAAGGCCAGCTCGATCGGCCGGCCGCCACCGCCAGGCTGCAACGCGCTGCGGGCGCCGGAGGCTTCGAGCACGGCCGCCGTCACCCCCGCACCCAGCCCCTGCGGGATGAGCTGAAAGCGGAAGCCGTTGGCGACCCCGGTTGGGAAGAAGGCGTCGCGGATCGCGGCCGCGCGCTGGAACTGCGCCAGATCAGCAGCCGAGATCGCCGGCGGCAGGCCCTCGGCGGCCACAGGCCGCCAGGGCCGCTGGGTGGTGTCAGCATAGGGCCGCAGATGGGTGGTGAAGAACTGGTCGAAGACGCCGCCCGGGGCGAAGAGGCGGATGAAGTCGTCGGTCGGCATATCGGGCGCGCCGACGACGCGGCGGAAGGGAAACCGCGTCTCGATGCCGCGGCAAAGCGGTAGCAGGGCACCTGCCCCGCCACCGCCGCCACCGCCGCCGCCACCACCTGCCGCCGCCGCGATCGCCGCCTGGGCACCGCCGGCCCGGGCGCGCCCTGTCGATTGCGCCATCGCCACCAGCCAGGCGCGGATGGGCTCGGGCTGACGCTGCGCCTCGGCCAGCAGGCGCTGGCCGGGGTCGAGGCCGGTGCTGGCGGGCGGCACCGTACCGGGCGCCGACTGCGCCAGCCGCGCGACCTGTACGTAGAGGTCGTTGAGGATGGCCAGCACGCCGTCCAGCGGCGCACCCGTCGCGTCGCGCAGCGCCTGGAAGCGCGCTTCCACCACCCGCGCCACCGGCTCGGCCGGATTGGCGGCGGGCACGCCCACGGCGGCGGCGACCCGGCCGGCGGTGGCGGCAGCAGCCGCGGCCCCGGCGGGCGCGGCCGAAAGTTCGGGCGCCGTGCCGGGCGAGAGCTGCCGCGCCATCGCCCGCAGCAGGTCCTTCATCGGCGAGTTCGGCGCGCCCAACAGGTTCAACCCCTCAGCCGCCGCATTCAGGCTGGCGAAGGGCGGCAGCGCCAGGTCACCGATCAACGCTTCCCAGGCGCGCACGTAATCGGCCGCGTAAAGCGCCAGCACATCCGCCTCCAGCCGGCGCGGGTCACCCGCCGCGCCAGCGGCTTCCGGCCCCAGCACCCAGGATTCGCTGGCCGCTTCCAGCACCGCTTGGCACAACCGCGGCAGTACCGCGCCATACAGCCCGGCAACCGTG
>JACMRO010000018.1 GCA_014376425.1 Rubritepida sp. | reverse complement strand
TCACGCTCTGCGGCGCCGAGGCAGCGCTGCCCTATGATCGGGTGGCGCTGTCTTCGCTGCTGGCGGGCGAGAAGACGCTACCCGATCTGATCCCGCATGACTTCGCGGCGCTGCGGGCGCAGGGCGTGGCCTTTCGCCCGGCCACGCCCATCGTGGCGCTGGATCGCGTGGTGCGCGAGGCTGTGACTACGCGTGGCGAGCGCATTGCCTATGATCGCTTGGTGATCGCCACCGGCTCGCGCGCCATTCGCCTGGCCGTGCCCGGCGCCGATCTGCCGGGTGTACTGACCTACCGCACGCTGGACGATGTGCGCGCCATGCTGCGTGCGGCGCGCGCGGGTGGTGCGGCGGTTGTGGTGGGTGGTGGCCTGCTGGGGCTGGAAGCCGCCGCCGGCCTCGCGCAGCGCGGGATGAAGGTCACGGTGCTGCATCCCGTGGACTGGCCGATGGAGCGGCAATTGGATGCGGGTGCCGGCGGTTTCCTGGCCCGCCGGATGCGACAGCGCGGCATTCGCTTCGCCATGCCCGCGCAACTCGCCGTCATCGTGGGTGAGGATCGCGTAGCCGGCGTGGTCCTGGCCGATGGCGCACGGATCGCGGCTGATATCGTGGTCATGGCCGTGGGTATTCGCCCCGACACGGCGCTGGCGGTTGCGTCCGGCCTGGCGGTCGGGCGCGGCATCAAGACCGATGCGAGCCTGCGCAGCAGCGACCCGGACATCCTAGCCATCGGTGAATGCGCCGAGGTGGACGGGTGCACCATCGGTCTTGTCGCACCCGCCCTGGCGCAGGCGGAGATTGCTGCCGCCACGCTGGCTGGGGATCTGGTTCATTACGCGCCGCGCGCGGAATCGGCGGCGCTGAAAGTCTCGGGCACCGCAGTCTGGTCGGCGGGCGAGATCGAGGGCGAAGGGGTGACCTTGCGCGATGAGGAGGAGGATCGCTATCGGCGGCTCTTTCTGCGTGAGGGTCGCCTGGTGGGCGCGGTGCTCTATGGCGATGTCAGCGATAGCGGCTTTTATCTGAATCTCATCGCCTCGCGCCGCACGGTCGGGCGTCAGGCGGCCGCACTCGCCCTTGGCCCCGCCTTCCTGCCGGAGCTGGCGTGATGGACGACCCCGGCTTCTCGCCCGAACAGCAGAACTACCTCAAGGGCTTCATGGCGGGTGTGGAGGCACGCCGTGGTTCCCTTGCGCCCGAAGGGGGCGGAACCGCACCCCCCGATGCCTTGCGCGCCGCGCAGGATGCGACCATCGCGCGTGGCGGAAAGCTGGTTCCGCAGGAAGACGCCAAGCGGGACAAACACCCGCTCGACCGCTGGAACGAAATCACCGCCCGCGCCGAGGCCGGGCAGTTTCCTAAGCCCGCCGATGATTTCATCGGCCGCTTTCACGGCCTGTTCTTCGTGGGGCCCGTGCAGGATGCCTTCATGTGCCGCCTGCGCATCCCCGGCGGTATCCTGAACGCGCACCAGGCGCGCGAAGTGGCCGCTATCGCGACGGAATGCGGCGGCGGCTACATCGACATCACCACCCGCGCCAACCTGCAAATCCGCCTGATCCCGGCTGACAAGGCGCCCGAGGTGGTTATGCGCCTGGGCGAGATCGGTCTGCTGCCGCGCGGCACTGGCGCCGATAATGTGCGCAACATCACGGCCTCACCCACCGTCGGCATTGATCCGCGCGAATGGGTGGATACGCGGCCCGTGGTACGCGCGCTCCACCATCATATCCTGAACACGCGCGACCTGTTCGGCCTGCCGCGCAAGTTCAACATCAGCCTCGATGGCGGCGGTTCCATCGCCGTGCTGGAGGAGACGAACGACATCGCGCTAAGCGTGGTGCGGGTGGATGGCGCGCTTCGGTTCCGGCTTGGCCTGGGCGGCATCACCGGCCATCAGGACCTTGCCACGCCCAGCGACGTCGCGGTGCTGCCGGGCGAGATCGTGCAGCTTTGCGATGCCATTCTTCGCGTCTTCATCGCCCATGGCGACCGCACGGATCGCAAGAAGGCGCGGCTGAAATACTTGCTGGATGCCTGGGGCCATGCGCGCTTCCTGGCCGAGGTCGAGGCGCTGCTGGGCCAGGCGCTGTCGCGCTTCGATGTGACGCGAATGGAACGCCCGCACGCGCCGGATCGGCTGGCGCATGTCGGCGTGCATCCGCAGGTTCAGGCTGGCGCCTCATGGCTCGGCGTGGTGGTGCCCGCGGCGCG
>JACMRO010000253.1 GCA_014376425.1 Rubritepida sp. | reverse complement strand
GCGCCAGCGCCCGCCGCAGCCAGTCCGCCGCCCAAATCGCGGCCACCATCACCATCAGGTAGGAGTGGATCAGCGCTGTCGCGGTGGCGAGCATCGCCCACAGCGCGAAGCGGTGCCGCGGGTCGGGCCGCAGCGCCAGGGCCAGCGCGGCCAGTACGGTCCATTGCCCGCCAAGCGCCAGATGCCCACCCATCCGGTCCAGCAGCATGGGCTGCAGGACCAGCAACCCGGCGCCGGACAGGCGGGCCAGGGGCGCGCGCGTGGCATGGCCCATCAGGACCCAGCCAAACCATCCCTGCGCCATGCCGCAGCCCAGCAACCACGGCCCCCAATATTGCGGCAGCGATGGCCACAGCAGTTTCAGCGGCAGCGCCAGCAGCGGAATCGAATCGGCGTAGAAGATGGCGCTGGACAGCTCCATCCCGAAGCGCGGGTTGAGCCCTGGCGGCCACGCCCAGGCCGATTGCGCCAGGAAGCGCCAGCCCAGCCAATACTGCACCGGATCCGGCCCGAAGCTGCCGGCCAACATCCAGGTGATGTTCCACGGGTCAAGCATCGCGGTGCCGAACACCCAGATGACGACCAGGCCACCGAGCATCGCCGCGCCCAGGCCCGAAAGAGCGTTCCAGGGGCGGTTGAGGGCAGGGCGCATTGGCGGCTTAGTGCCGGGCAATCATGTCAGGTTTCCGGCGGCGCGGCCGCGTGCCAGCATCAGCGCATGAAACGTGTCATTCGCACCCCGCTGGTCCCCGAAACGGGCGGCCCGTTCAACCTCTGTGTCGTGCATGAGGGGATGGTCTACGTATCGGGGCTGCCCCCTTTCGAAGCGGAGTATTGCGCCGCGCTGCGCGCCGCCCGCGCGGCAGGCCTGCCGCCGCCGCCGTTTCCGGACCTGCCATTCGAGCAGCAGACCCGAATCGTGATGGACCACATGAAGGCTCTGCTGGAAGCCGCCGGCAGCGGCATGGACCACCTGCTGAAGGTCATCGTCTGGCTGCGCGACCAGAGCCAGCAGGAACAATTCGACCGGATCTACCGCGGCTATTTCAGCAGCCCGGAAGCCTTGCCAGCGCGCACCCGGATGCAGGCCGGCCGCACGCCCATGGATTGCGCGCTGGAGGTCGAGGCGATCGGCTATGTCATTCCCGTGCCGGAGCCCGCGCCCTACACGCCGCCCAGCCCGGAATAGTCAGGCCGCCGGCCGGGTCGTCCGGCTGGCTGCGGGGGATTGCAGTCCCGCCGCACGCCGACAGGCCCTCAACCGGGCAAAGTGCTGGCCGCGAGCATCGCGGCCGCCAAATCCTCACCCGCCCAGCCGACGGATTTGAAGGCGGTGATCTCATCGATCTGGCGCCGGCCGGGATGTGTCCCGCGGCAGAGCTCGGCCAGCTCCGCCACCACATGCGCCGGGCCAATGGTGCCCTCGGCCAGGGCCTGGACGATGTCGCCCGCTTCCGCCATCGCGCCCGCCCGTGTGTCCACCACCAGCGTGGCCCGGGCTAGCGCCGCGCCATCGGCCTCGCGCATGTCGGGCCGGTAGGCGCCCACCAGATCGAGATGGGCGCCCGGCCGCAGCGCCGTGCCCGGGATCAGTGGCCGGGTGGCGAGGGTGGCGGCGGCGATGATGTCGGCGTCGAAGGTGGGTGTGGCCACGGCGCGTGCCGGCAGACCCCGCGCCGCCAGCCGCTCCGCCAGCGCCTGCGCGTTCGCCGCCCGAGGGCTCCAGAGCATGATGTCGGTCAGCGGAAAGGCGCTGGCATAGCATTCAGCCAGCGCGGCGGCGACGCGGCCGCTGCCCAGCAGCATCAGCCGCCCGCTGCCCGGCCGTGCCAGGTAGCGCGCGGCCAGCACGGAAGTGGCGGCGGTCCGCCGGTCGGTCAGCTCGCCGCCATCGAGCAGCGCCACCGGTACCCCGTCACCAGCGCGGCTTAGCAAGTAGGTGGCGTTGACCGCCGGCGCGCCCCTTGCCGCGTTGCCCGGGTTGACCTGCACGATCTTAACGCCCGTGAAGCCATCCGCCCGCCAGGCGGGCATCAGCAGCAGGGTGCCATCGGGCCCTACCGCATGGCGATGTCGCAACGGCGATTCGCAGCCCTGACGGAACATGGCGGCGGTCGCGTCGATCAGCGGGGGCCAGGGCAGGGCGGGCGCCACGGCCTCTCGGTCGAGCATCGGGAAGGAGGAAATGGCCATGCGTGCCCTTTCTGTCGGCAAATGTGGCGGAAGCTTGTTGCTGGCTTTCCCTAAGCTGGCATTGCTGGATTGATCGCAACGCATGGCTCGGGCAACATCCGTCAGCTGG
>JACMRO010000017.1 GCA_014376425.1 Rubritepida sp. | reverse complement strand
GCCACGCCCGAAGGCGCCCGGGCGCTGATCGAGGCCGGCGCGGATGCGGTGAAGATCGGCATCGGCCCAGGCTCCATCTGCACCACGCGCATCGTGGCGGGCGTCGGAGTGCCGCAACTGACCGCGGTAATGGAGAGTGCGGCCGCGGCGCGCGAGGCTGGCGTGCCGTCCATCGCCGATGGCGGCATCCGCAGCTCGGGCGACATCGCCAAGGCGATCGCCGCCGGCGCGGATTGCGTGATGATGGGCAGCGTCTTCGCAGGCACCGACGAAGCGCCGGGCGAAGTGTTTCTCTACCAGGGCCGCAGCTACAAATCCTATCGCGGCATGGGGTCCCTGGGCGCCATGGCACGCGGCAGCGCCGACCGCTACTTCCAGGCCGAGGTGATGGACAGCCTGAAGCTGGTACCCGAAGGCGTCGAGGCGCGGGTGGGTTACAAGGGGCCCGTCGGCACCGTCATCCACCAGATGGTGGGCGGCCTGAAATCGGCCATGGGCTACACCGGCAACGCCACCATCGCCGACATGCAGGGCGGCGCCCGCTTCCGGCGCATCACCGGCGCCGGCCTGCGTGAAAGCCATGTTCACGACGTGGCGATCACGCGCGAAGCGCCGAACTACCGGCAGGACGGCTGATGCGCACCGCCCGTGCCATCATCTTCGATGCCTACGGCACGCTGCTCGATGTCAGCGGCGCGATGGCCGCCCACGCCGCGCGCATCGGGCCGCAATGGCCGCGCATCAGCGTCGAGTGGCGTGCCAAGCAACTGGAGTATTCCTGGGTTCGCAGCCTGACCGGTCCGGCCCATCACGAGGATTTCTGGCTCTGCACCCGTGATGCGCTTGATGTCGTCATGCACCGGCACGGGCTGCACGATGCCGGCCTGAAGCGGGACCTGCTGGAAGCCTACCGTGTGCTTGCCGCCTACCCCGAGGTGCCGGCAATGCTGCGCGCCCTGCAGGCGGCCGACATCCCCTCCGCCATCCTCTCCAACGGCTCACCCTGGATGCTGGAGAGCGCGGTAGCCGCCGCCGGCATCGGCGACCTGCTGGACGCGGTGCTAAGCGTCGAGGAACTGGGTGTCTTCAAGCCCGACCCACGGGTCTACCAACTGGCCTGCCGGCAGTTCGGCGTGGCGGCCGCGGAGATGATCTTCGTCTCCTCCAACACCTGGGACGCACAGGCCGCGGCCCATGCCGGCTACCAGGTGGTGCGCATCAACCGCGACCAGGCGCCCGACGAATACGGCTTGGCCGCCATGCTGCTGGCGGAGTTGCCCGACCTGAGCAGCCTGCCGGAACTGGCGGGGATTTGACCCCCCCCGCCCGGATCGCCGCCGCGATCGACCTGCTGGCCGCCTTCACCGCGCAGCCGCGCCGGCCGGCCGATGCCATCGCCCATGACTTCTTCCGCGCCCGCCGCTTCATCGGCGGCGGCGACCGACGCGATGTCAGCGACACCGTCTGGGGGGTCGTGCGCGAACAGGCCCGGCTGGAATGGTGGCTGCGGGCGGGCGGCGCCGAGCCGACGCCGCGGCTGCTGGTGCTGGCCTTCACCGTGCTGCTGCAGCACCGCGCGCCGGCCGCACTCTTCACGCCCGACCTGTACGGCCCGGCAGCACTCAACCCGGCCGAACTTGCGCTGGCCGAATCACTGCGCGGCCAGGATCTGCTGCACCCCGATATGCCCGAGGCCGCACGCTTCAACCTGCCCGGCTGGGCCATCCCCGGCCTGACCGAGCGGTTCGGCGATACGCTGGAGCGCGAGGCGGCGGCCATGCAGGGGACCGCACCGGTTGACCTGCGGGTCAACCTGCTGCGTGGCACCCGTTCGGCCGCGCAGGCAGCGCTGGCAGGCGAGGGCATCGTGACGGAAACGACGCTGTATTCGCCCTGGGGCTTGCGACTGACCGCGCGCACTCCCATCGGTTCGGCGCGCGCCTATACCTCCGGGCTGGTCGAGATCCAGGACGAAGGCAGCCAGTTGATCGCCGCCATCACCGGCGCCAAGCCGGGCATGCGGGTGGCCGACGTCTGTGCCGGGGCGGCGGGCAAGACGCTGGCGCTGGCCATGGGCATGGCGAATAAGGGCCGGATCACCGCCTGCGACGTCTCCGCCCCCCGCCTGGCCGGCGCGCTGAAAAGGCTGGCCCGCGCCGGGGTGGACAATGTCGAGACGCACCTGCTGACCCCAGGCGACAAATGGCACAAGCGCCGCGCCGGCAGCTTCGACCGCGTTCTGGTCGACGCCCCCTGCACCGGCAGCGGCACCTGGCGCCGCAACCCCGACGCCCGCCACCGCACCACCGCGCAGGACCTGGCGGAGCTTGTTGCAAAGCAACATGACATTCTTGCCATGGCCTCGGTTTTGACGCGACCGGGCGGGCTTTTGGTCTACGCTACTTGTTCTCTGCTGCCCGATGAGGATGAGCGACAGGTGGAACGCTTCCTGGCCGAACATGAAGGCTTCTCGCGCCTGCCCCTCGCCGCGGCCTGGGCCGAGGCCGGCCTGCCCGGCACCCCGCCCGATAACGGGGAAGACCTGCTGATGACCCCCGCCCGGCACGGCACCGATGGCTTCTTCGCCGCCGTGTTGCGGCGTGCGCCGGCATGATTCACATCCGCCGCGCCAGGCCGCAGGATGCCAATGGTATGGGCCTGGCCCATGTCGCAGCGTGGCGCAGCGCCTATGCCGGCATCCTGCCCGACAGCTACCTGGCGCAGCTCTCGGCCCTGCGGGAGGCTGCGTCCTACCAGCGTGGAATCACCGGCCGGCGCCAGGGCCATGCCGCCTTCGTCGCGGCTGCCGGTGGCGAGGATGCGCCTGAGGGCAGCCGCATGCCGCCCGGCGGCCTGGTGGTGGGCTTCGTCACCGGCGGCAGGGCGCGCCGTCCGGAGCTTGCGGATGGTGAGGTGGAAACCCTCTATTTGCTGGATGACTGGCGCGAGCAGGGGCTGGGCCGGCGATTGATGCGCGCCATGGCCGCGCACCTGCACGCATTGCATTGCCGCAGCGCCCTGGTCTGGGTGCTGGAGAACAATCCGTCGCGCTGGTTCTACGAACGGCTGGGCGCCCGGACCGTGGCGCGCGAACTTATCCCGGTCGGCGGCCAGGAGGTCATGCAGCAGGCCATGCTGTGGGAGCGGGTGGAGAGCCTGCTGGACGCGACGGCGGGGACCGAGCGTTAGGCTTGCAGCGCAGGGCGGCGCGTGCTGCTTGGCCGCCATGGACATCGCCGCCACCACCCACGACCGCATCCTGATCCTCGATTTCGGCAGCCAGGTCACCCAGCTCATAGCCCGCCGGCTGCGCGAATCGGGCGTGTATTGCGAGGTCTGGCCGTACAATAACGCCGCACCGGCACGCATCGCGGCCTTCAACCCGCGCGGCATCATCCTCTCGGGCGGGCCGGCCAGCGTGACGCAGGGCGACAGCCCCCGCGCGCCTGAGGAAATCTTCCAGATCGGCCTGCCGATCCTGGGTATCTGCTACGGGCAGCAGACGCTGGCCGCGCAACTCGGCGGCGTGGTGGAGAGCGGCCACGCTGCCGAGTTTGGCCGCGCCGTCGTCGAGGTCACCGCCGAATGCGCGCTGACCCACGGGGTCTGGTCCCCCGGCGCGCGTGAAACGGTGTGGATGAGCCATGGTGACCGGATTACCGTGCTGCCGCCCGGCTTCCGCGTGGTGGCGCAGAGCGAGGGCGCGCCCTTCGCGCTGATCGCCAATGACGAGCGGCGATACTACGGCACGATGTTCCACCCCGAGGTGGTGCACACCCCGCATGGCGCTGCCCTGCTGCGCAACTTCACCCACGATGTCTGTGGCTGCACCGGCGACTGGACCATGGGCGCCTACCGGGCCGAGGCGGTGGCCCGCATCCGCGCCCAGGTGGGAGGCGGCCGGGTGGTGTGTGGCCTTTCCGGTGGCGTCGACAGCTCGGTGGCCGCGGTGCTGATCCATGAGGCGATCGGCGAGCAGCTGACCTGCATCTACGTCGATCACGGCTTGATGCGCGCCGGCGAAAGCGCCCAGGTCGTCGCCACCTTCCGCGATCGCTTCAACATCAAGCTGGTGCATGTCGATGCGGCCGACATGTTCCTGGGCGCGCTCGCCGGCGTCACCGACCCCGAGGTCAAGCGCAAGACCATCGGCCGGCTGTTCATCGAAGTGTTCGAGGCCGAGCAGGGCAAGATCGGCGGCGCCGATTTCCTGGCCCAGGGCACGCTCTACCCCGATGTGATCGAAAGCGTCTCCGCCACCGGCGGCCCGTCGGTCACCATCAAGAGCCACCACAATGTCGGGGGCCTTCCCGCGGATATGAGAATGAAGCTGGTCGAGCCGCTGCGCGACCTGTTCAAGGACGAGGTCCGCGCCCTGGGCTTCGAGCTGGGCATGCCCCAGGAGATCGTCGGGCGTCATCCATTCCCCGGGCCGGGCCTGGCCATCCGCATCCCCGGCGAGGTGACGCGCGAACGGGCGGACCTGCTGCGCCGCGTCGACACCATCTACCTGCAGGAGATCCGAGCCGCCGGGCTGTACGACGCGATCTGGCAGGCCTTCGCGGTGCTGCTGCCGGTGCGCACCGTCGGCGTGATGGGCGACGGCCGCACCTATGAAAGCGCCTGCGCGCTGCGGGCGGTCACCAGCACGGATGGCATGACGGCCGATGTCTACCCCTTCAGCATGGAGTTCCTGACCCGGGTGGCAGGGCGGATCGTCAACGAAGTGCGCGGGGTCAACCGGGTGACCTACGACATCACTTCCAAGCCGCCGGGGACCATCGAGTGGGAGTGACGATCCACGGCATCCGCAACTGCGACACCATGAAGAAAGCGCGCGCCTGGCTCGATGGACGTGGCATCGCGCATGACTTCCACGACTACAAGACCCAGGGTATCGCCGAAGCCATGCTGCGCTCCTGGGCGCAGGAATTGGGCTGGCGCAACGTCATCAACCAGGCCGGCACCACCTTCCGCCGACTGCCGGAGGTCGACCGCGAAGGTCTGACGGAAGATCGCGCTATCGCCCTTATGCTGGCAAACCCTTCGATGATCAGGCGCCCGATCCTCGATCTCGGCACGCGCCGCCTCGCAGGCTTCTCACCTGCCACCTACGAAGCGGCACTTTTCTAGCAGGTCAATTGCGCCAGCGCGACCGAAGGGCCGGCCCATCGAAGGTCACAGCCCTGGGGTCCCGCATGGCGGATCAGGCATCAAGCACGGCGGCGGGCCCGCACATGGCCGAACAGCGCGAAGCCGGCAGCCGCGAACGCGAGCGCCGTCAGCAGGTTGGCCGGCAGAGCCACCGCATTAGCCGCGATCAACAGCGCCATCAGCAGCGCCAGGCAACCCAGGAACATGAAAGCCGGTAGCGCCGCTTCGTCATCCATGCAGCCCAGCAACACCGCACCCATAACGGCCAACAAAGGCACCGCGAACTCACCTGACATCAAACGCGTCTCCTTGATTGGGAATCATACCTCAAAGTGTCCAGCCGCCATCGATCACGATGGCCTGGCCGGTGACGAAGGCGCTTTCATCTGCCGCCAGGTAGACCACCAGCCCCGCCAGCTCCTCGGCCGTGGCCAACCGGCCCATCGCCTGGCGGGCAATGAAGGCATTCCGCGCGGCCTCAAACCCACCCGCCTCGGTCGCGTTGGCAGCGATGCGGTCATGCAGGCTGGGCGTGTCCACCGTGCCTGGCGCCAGGCAGTTGCAGCGCACCCCCTTGGCCACGACATCGGCCGCCACCGCCCGCGTCATGCCAATGACGGCGGCCTTGGTCGTGCCATAGACGAAGCGATTCGGGGCACCCTTGATCGAACCCGCGGCGCTGGCCATGTTGATGATTGACCCACGGCCGCGCTCCAGCATCCCCGGCAGCGTCGCCTGCAGCACCTTCCACATGGCGCGTACATTCAGCGCGAAGGCGAAGTCCCACTCGTCGTCGGTGCAGGTCAGCGCGGTGTTCTGATGAACAAAGCCGGCGCAGTTGAACAGCACATCGAGCGGCCCTGCGGCAGCCACGCAACGCGCCACCGCGGCATCGTCCAGCACGTCCAGCACCTGCGTCTCCAGCCCGGCGGCGGCCAGCGCATTGAGCTTGTCGGCGTCGCGGTCCGTCGCCACCACGCTTGCCCCCTCCGCCGCCATGGCGAGCGCCGATGCCCGTCCCATCCCCTGCCCCGCGGCAGTGACGAAAATTCGTTTGCCCGCCAATCTGCCAGCCATGCGCGCTACGCCCGGATCAAAGGAAAGCGGTCGAGATAAGGCTGGTATTCCGGCTCGACCTCAATCTCGAACGAGGCAAGCAGCCGCACCACGCCGCAATAGAAGGCGATGGTGACGACCAGATCGACCATGCGCGGCTCGTCGAGGATCGCGGCCAGGGCGGCATAGGTGTCGGCCGCCACGCCGGGGCCGGCGGCGGCCTCGCGCGCCGCGCGCAGCACCAATCGGGCGGGCGCATCCAGCGTGGTGGTCTGGCCTGCGGTCTCGGCGATCAGGGCGCGGATGTCGTCGTCGGTAACGCCGAAATCATACCCGATCTTGATATGATGCGACCATTCGTAGGGGGAGCGCGCCACCCAGCCGACTTGCAAAATGGCCAGTTCGCGCAGCCGTGCATCGAGCAGCGTGCGATGCCGGATGTACTGCCCCAGGCCGGAGAAGGCCCGCATCGCGTCGGGGTTGTTCGACAATGTGCGATACAGCGCGATGTCGCGTTGCAACAGGTCCTGGTCCTGCGCCGGCAAGTCTGCCCGTGTGCGGTCTCGAATCCGTGCCATGCTGCCCCCGTTGCGCGGCAGGCTGGCATCAGCGCGGCGTCAGCACAATCACCGCCGCACCGGCCAGGCATAACGCCGCACCCACCAGATCGGCGCCATCGGGCCGCACCCTCTCGACCAGCCACATCCAGCCCAGGCTGGCCGCGATGTACACGCCGCCATAGGCTGCGAAGGCCCGCCCCGCCTGCGCCACCGGCGCGGTCGCCAGCACCGCCGCAAAGCCCAGCAACGCAACCACGCCCAGGGCCAGCCAGCCCACCGCCGCACCGCGCCACCACGCCCAGAATGCGAAGCAGCCGGCAATCTCCAGCAGCGCCGCGATGGGAAAGACCAACCAGCTCATGACGACAAGGTGATCGGACCGTGGCCCCGCGTCCAGCGCCGTGCCAGGGTGTGACCATGCGTTGCCTGCTCGCCCTAGCCCTCGCCGTCGTCCTCGCCCCCTGGCTCACCGGCCCGGCCCTTGCCCAGGACCCGCCGCTGCTGGTCAGCGCGATGGGTAGCTTCCATGTCGGCGGTCGGGAGGTCACAATCCAGGGCCGCCCAGTGCGCGAGGTGGTGCTGGTGCCCGGCGCCCGCGCCGCCCGCATCGACCCCAACGGCACTTACCGCGTCGAGGGCATGTACGCCCAGTTCCACCACCCCGCCCGCCGCCAGGGCGCGGTGCCGCTGCTGTTCTGGCATGGCGGCGGCATGACCGGCGTTGCCTGGGAAAGCACGCCCGATGGCCGCGAGGGCTGGCAGCACTGGTTCCTGCGCCGCGGCTGGAGCGTCTATGTCAGCGATGCCGTCGAACGCGGCCGCGCCGGCTGGGCGATGAGTCCGGAAATCTTCGCTGGCGAACCCATTTTCCTCAGCCTGGCCGACCCTTGGGAGCGCTTTCGTATCGGCCCCGGGCCCGGCAGCTTCCGCACCCGCTCGGTCATTCCCGGCAGCCAGTTCCCGGCCGAGGCCTACGAGCAATTCGCGGCCCAACTCGTGCCGCGCTGGACGACGACGGATGCTGCGCAGACCGCGGCGTACCAGGCGCTGCTGGCCCGCACGGGGCCGGCGGTGGTGGTGGCGCATGCCCAAGGGGGCCTGTTCGCCTTCCGTGCTGCCCAGGCCGACCCCGAGCGGGTGCGGGCCCTGGTCCTGATCGAACCCTCCGGCTTCGGCGATGCGGCACCGGCAGCCCTGGCCCGGCTGCGCGGCATTCCCATTCTGGCGGTGTATGGTGATTTCATCGAGCAGGATGCGCGCTGGGTCGCCATCCGCCAGCGTGGCCTGGACTTCTACGCCGCGGCGCAGGCCGCGGGCGTCCAGGTGGAGGTGCTGGACCTGCCGGCGCAAGGCATTCGCGGCAACGGCCACCTGATGATGATGGAGCGCAACAACCGCGAGGTAGCCGCGAAGATCCAGGCGTGGTTGGCGGCACGGGGGTTATGGCAGGAATAGGCGTGCGGCCCCCGTCGAAGGCCAAGCGCCGCACGCCGGCGTGCGAAGCTACCCGGCAATCGCATAAGCCGGCCGCCGCGGGTCGGCACCGGCTGCCACCAGCCCACGCTCCGGCAGGCTCAGCACGGCCTCTACCGCGCCGGCCAGCCAGGTGATGTCCGGCCAGTCGCGCACCTCATGCCCGCGTGCCGCCAGTCCCGCCCGCGCCTCGGCCGGCACCCGCGCCTCCACCGCCACCCGGTTCGGAAAGTAATCGAACGGCGCGAAGCTGCTGGGGAACGCGTAGCTGGCGAAGCGCGGCGCCTCGATAGCGTCCTGCAACTCCATGCCGAACTGGAATACGTTCAACACCACCTGCAGCATGGCCTGGATCTGCACGTCGCCGCCCGGTGTGCCGAACGGCATCACGCCGCCCTGCCGCGTCACCATGATGGCGGGGTTGGGCGTCAGCCGTGGCCGCTTGCCGGGCGCCACGCCGGAGGGATGCGCGGGGTCTGGCCGCGACTGGCAACCGCGGTTGGACGGGATGATCCCCAGCCCCGGCACCACCGGTGAATTCCACGACCCGTCGCTCGGCGTGGCGGCGAAGGCATTGCCGTGGCGGTCCACCACCGCGACGAAAGAGGTGTCGGCCTCCACCAGCGGCAGTGCCAGCCGGCTTGCGGCCGGCACGTCCAGCCCACCCAGGATGGGCTCGGGCATGCCCGGATGGGCGGCCGGGCCGATACCTGCCGCGCGCGCCGCGATATGCGCTTCGGAAAGCAGCGCCGCCACCGGCACATCTCGGAAATTCGGGTCACCGAAAAAGGCCTCGCGATCGGCCATGGCCAGCTTCACGCATTCCACCAGCGTGTGCAGGTATTCGGCCGAGTTATGCGCCATGCCGCCCACACCCGCCGCCTCGGCCAGCAGCAGCGCCTCGCTCAGCGCCGGCCCCTGGCACCAGGGGCCGCTGGCCAGCAATTCGTGCCCGCGCCAGGGCGAGCGCACCACCGGCTCGATCGGGCTGTGGAAACCGGCCAGGTCGGAGCGCGACAGCCAGCCGCCCTCGGCGTGCTGATGCGCCACGATGGCCGCCGCGATGTCGCCTTCGTAGAAGGCCGCGCGGGCGGCTCGCAGCCCAGCCTCGCGGCTGCCGGCGGCGCGCGCTTCGTCGGCCATATATTGTAAGGTGCGCGCCAGGTCGGTCTGCACGAAGCGCGCACCGACCTCCGGCACCCGCCCGCCGGGCAGGAAGATGGCCGCGTTGGACGGCCAGCGGGCATAATCCTCCTGGTGAGTGACGATGCTGTCGCGCAGCAGCGGAAACACCGCGAAGCCATCGCGGGAGTAGCGGATGGCGAAGCTCACGACATCCTCGAACCGCCAGGTCCCATGCCGCAGCAGGGCGGTGATCCAGGCATCCGGTGCGGCCGGCACCACGGTGCGGCGAACGCCGTCGGGGATCTGTCCGCCATGCTCGCGCATGAAGACGTCCGGCGGCAGTGCGGCCGGCCAGTGGCCCAGCCCCGCAATGCTCGTCACCGTGCCGTCCGCCAGCCGGATCAGGATCGGCGCCACCCCCGCCACATTCACCAGGTCGGGCAGCAGCACGCCCAGACAGATGCCGGCGGCACAGCCGGCATCGATGGCGTTGCCGCCATTCTCCAGCACGGTGATGGCGGCGGGGCTGGCCAGGTAATGGCCGGCGGAGACGGCGTGGCTCGGGCCATACAGGGTGGGGCGCATGGCGGTAGGCTAGACCCGCCCGGGCCGCCCGGCCAAGCTCTGACCATGGAAGAAAAACCCGTCCTGATCAGCCGCGACACCCGCGGCGTCGTCACCGCCACACTCAACCGGCCGCGCTTCGGCAACGCGTATAACGGCGCGCTGCTCGACGCGCTGATCGAAGGCCTGTTCGCGCTGGCGCCCGACCCCGGCGTGCGCGCACTGGTCATCCGCGGCGCCGGGAGGCATTTCCAGGCCGGCGCGGACCTCAACTGGCTCGCCGCCATGGCCGAGGAGCCGCCCGAGGCCGCGCTGGCCGCCTCGATGGGCACCGTCACCGCCATGCAACTGCTCAACGAGTTCCCCAAGCCGACCTTCGCCCTGGTGCGCGGCGCCTGCTTCGGCGGCGGCGCCGGCATGGTGTGCTGCGTCGATGTGGCACTGGCCACGCCCGACGCTCATTTCGGGCTCACCGAGGTGCGTGTGGGGGTCTCGCCCTCGCCCATCTCCACCCACATGGTCAACGCCATCGGGCTGCGCCACACCCGGCGCTACGCGTTGACCGGCGAGCGCTTCGACGCCGCGGAGGCATTGCGCATCAATCTGGTGCACGAGGTGGTGGCCGAGGATGGGATCGAAGCCAGGCTAGCCCACATCCTGGACGAGACGATGCTGAGCGGGCCCACCGCGATGGCCAACACCAAGGCCAGTTTCCTGGGCGCCAACGGCCTCAAGCTGGACGCCCGGCAGATGGCCCAGCTCGGCCACGAATCCGCCAGCCAGCGCGGCAGCAGCGAGGGGCGCGAAGGCCTGGCCGCCTTCCGGGAGAAACGCCGCCCGGCCTGGTACACAAGCACCTGATACATCCGCAGGCTCTGTCACCGAACCTTCATCGAACTGAAATATGGGTTACTTTCGTCTTACCTAGAAGCGGGGCATCGCAGGGGTGGTCCATCACCCCGCACCATCCGGAGAGAACACCCCGTGACCCACGGTTTCAATCGCCGCTCCCTCATGCTTGGCGCCGCCGCGCTACCCGTCGCCGGCGTCGCCATATCCCCCGCCTGGGCACAGCAGGCCACCATCACCGGCGCCGGCGCCACCTTCCCCCGCCCGGTCTATGAGCGCTGGGCCCAGGCGGCGCGCGACCCGGTCGGCATCACGCTGAACTACCAGTCCATCGGCTCGGGCGGCGGCATCAACCAGATCACCGCGCGCACCGTTGACTTCGGCGCCTCGGACGCGCCGCTGGCACAGGCCCAGCTGACCGAGCGCAAGCTGCTGCAGTTCCCGACAGTGCTGGGTTCGGTGGTGCTCAGCGCCAACCTGCCGGGTGTGGACGACAATGCCCTGCGGCTGACGCCTGAAATCATCGCCGACATCTTCTTCGGCCGCATCGCCCGCTGGAACGACCCCAGGATCGTCGAGCTGAACCGCGACCTGCGGCTGCCCAACCTGCCCGTCTCGCCCGCCTACCGCGCCGATGGCTCGGGCACGACCTTCATCTTCTCGACCTATCTGAGCCGCGTTTCGCCCGAATGGCGTGCCGGCCCGGGTGCGGGCACCGCCATCTCTTGGCCGGCCGGCAACGGCGCCCGCGGCAATGAGGGCGTCTCCAACATCATCCGCAACACCCCCGGCGCCATCGGCTATATCGAGAACGCCTACGCCGTGGTGAACCGGATGACGACGACGCAGATCCGCAACAAGTCGGGCGCCTTCGTGAAGCCGGAGACGCCGCAATTCCTGGCCGCCGCCGCCGCCGCCGACTGGTCGGTGCCGAACTTCGCCGCCGACACCATCGACCTGTCGGGCCCCACTGTCTGGCCGATCACCAGCCCCACCTACATCCTGCTGCCGATCGACCCGCCGGCCGACAAGGTTGCAGCCAGCCGCAACACCATGCGCTTCTTCGACTGGGCCTACCGCTCAGGCAGCGACATCGCGCGCCGGCTGGAATACATTCCGCTGCCGGACGCGACCCATGCGATGGTCCGCGCCGCCTGGACCGCGAATGTGAAGGACCCGTCCGGACGCCCTGTCTGGACCCCCGGCGCCGCCTGAGGCCCGCCGGATCGCCGGGCGGAATGGCCCGGCGATCACCGCCTGATTTGAACGCCTGAGGGGCTGCATTTGTCCGATTCGACCACCACTCCCTCGGGCCGTCTTCCTCGCCGCCGCGGCGCCGGCTCGACCGGCGACATCATTTTCGAATGGATGTGCCGGTCCGCGGGCTTTCTCGTCTTGCTGCTGTTGGGCGCCATCATTGTCACGCTGTTCATCGGCGCCCTGCCCGCCTTCCGCGAATTCGGCTTCGACTTCCTGTTCAGCACCAAGTGGGACCCGGTGGAGGGGCGCGAGCGGTTCGGCGGCGCCGTTGCCATCCTGGGCACGCTGCTCTCCGCGATCTTCGCCATCATCCTGGCGGTGCCCATCGCCTTCGGCATCGCCTTCTTCCTGACCGAGCTGGCGCCGCCCTGGCTGCGCCGCCCGGTCGGCACCGCCATCGAATTGCTGGCCGCCGTGCCGTCTATCATCTTCGGCATGTGGGGCCTGTTCATCGTGGTGCCCTTCATCCAGCGCAACATCCAGCTGGCCTGGGGCGAGGAGCTCTCCGCCATCCCGCTCATCGGTTTCCTGTTCCAGAGCAGCAACTTCGCCGGCACCTCGATCTTCGCCGCCGCCCTGGTGATCTCCATCATGATCCTGCCCTTCATCGCCGCGACGATGCGCGACGTGTTCGATCAGGTGCCGGCGGTGTACAAGGAAAGTGCCTACGGCCTGGGCGCCACGCGGTGGGAGGTGGTGAGCAAGGTCGTCATCCCCTACACCCGCATTTCGGTCGTGGGTGGCATCATGCTGGGGCTGGGGCGCGCGCTGGGCGAGACCATGGCGGTGACCTTCGTCATCGGCAACGCCAACCGCATGGTTGGCTCAGTGTTCGACGCCACCACCACCATCGCATCGGTCATCGCCATGGAATTCCCCGAAAGCCTGTCGGGCAGCCTGCAGCAATCGGCGCTGCTGGCGTTGGGGTTCATCCTGTTCATCATCTCCTTCATCGTGCTCGCGACCTCGCGCTACCTGCTGCGCTCGCGGCTGAAAGCCTGACCATGAGCGCCACCACGGCCTCCCGCGCATTCCAGCCCAAGGACGTAGCGGCCTCACGCGCGCTCGGCCGCCGCCGGCGCCTGGTCGATCAGCTCGTGCGCGTCTTTTGCATCATCGCCACCATCATCGGACTGTTCTTCCTCAGCTCGATCATGGTGACGCTGGTCTGGCGCGGCATCGCCACGTTGGACTGGGTCACGCTCAGCCGCGAATTCCAGCCCACCGCCTATGGCGACCCGGATGCGCCGCGCGGCGGCCTGTTGCATGCCATATTGGGCACGCTGGTGCAGTCGGGCATGGGGATCGTCATCGGCACGCCCATCGGCATCCTGGTCGGCACCTACCTGTCGGAATACGCCCGTGGCAGCCGCTTCGGTGACGCGGTGCGCTTCGTCTCCGACGTGCTGCTGTCGGCGCCTTCGGTGCTGGTCGGGCTGTTCGTCTACCAGATCCTGGTGCAGCCGGTCGGCGGCTTTTCGGGCATCGCCGGCGCCGTGGCGCTGTCCATCCTGGTCATCCCCGTCGTCGTCCGCACCACCGAGGATATGCTGCAGCTCATCCCCAACACGCTGCGCGAGGCGGTGGTGGCGCTGGGCGCCCCCAAGTGGAAGATGGTGACCCTGGTGTGCTACCGCGCCGCCCTGTCGGGCATGGTCACGGGCGTGCTGCTTGCCTTCGCCCGCATCGCCGGCGAGACGGCGCCGCTGCTGCTGACCAGCTTCGGCAACAACGTCATAAGCTGGAACCTGTTCGGCGCGATGGGGAGCCTGCCGATCTCAATCTACCAGCAGGCAAATTCCGGCTTTCCGGACCTGATCCAGGTTGCCTGGACGGGCGCCCTGCTCATTACCTTGGGCGTGCTGGCGATCAACATCGCCGCCCGCATCCTCGTTGCCCGCCGCAAGTAAGGAAAACTGATGTTCTCCACGCAAACCAACCCTGGCCATGCCTCGCCGGCCCCGTCAGGCAGCTTCGGTAGGCTTGAGGCACGCTCCGGCGCCGCGCTGAACGCGGATTCGGCCATCGCGGTCCGCAATCTCGACTTCGTCTATGCGGCAGGCGGCCCCAAGGCGCTGAAGGGCGTCAATTTTGACCTGCCAGCGCGCCAGGTCACCGGCATGATCGGCCCGTCGGGATGCGGCAAGTCGACGCTGCTGCGGGTGCTGAACCGGATGTACAGCCTGTACCCCGGCCAGATCGCGACCGGCGAGGTGATGATGGACGGCAAGAACCTGCTGGATGCCGACACCGACATCAACGAGTTGCGCGCCCGCATCGGCATGGTGTTCCAAAAGCCCACCCCCTTTCCGATGACGATCTACGAGAACATCGCCTTCGGCGTGCGGCTGCATGAGAAGCTGAGCAAACGCGGGATGGATGAGCGCGTCGAATGGGCGCTGACCCGCGCCGCCATCTGGGGCGAGGTAAAGGACCGGCTGCAGACCAACGCCATGGGCCTCTCGGGCGGCCAGCAGCAGCGGCTGTGCATCGCACGCACCATCGCGGTGAAGCCCGACGTCATCCTGTTCGACGAGCCGACCAGCGCGCTCGACCCGATCAGCACGCTCAAGATCGAGGAGCTGATCGACGAACTGAAGCGCGACTTCACCATTGCCATCGTCACCCACAACATGCAGCAGGCGGCGCGCTGTGCCGATCAGGTGGCGTTCTTCTACCTGGGCGAGCTGATCGAAATCGCCCCCGCGGCGCAGCTCTTCACCAACCCGCGCCAGGCCAAGACGCAGGAATACATCACCGGCCGGTTTGGCTGAGGGACAAGACACATGCCATCCAGCGAAACTCCGCACACCGTCCGCAGCTACGCCGAGGAATTGCGCCGGCTGCGTGACATGATAGCCCGCATGGGCGGCCTGGCCGAACGCCAGGTGGCCGACAGCACCCAGGCCCTGGTGCGGCGCGATACCGAGTTGGCCGCCGAGGTCGTCACCCGCGACGGCGCGCTGGACCAGATGGAGCGCGAGATCGAGCAGTTTTGCGTGCGGCTGCTGGCGCTGCGCCAGCCAATGGCGGCCGACCTGCGCCTGATCGTCGCCTGCATGAAGATTAGCCAGGATCTGGAGCGCATCGGCGACTACGCGCGCAACGCCGCCAAGCGCGCCATCGTGGTGTCGTCCCAGCCGTTGTTCGGCTCGATGAACGGCTTCTCCCGCCTGGCGGTGCTGGTGCAGGAGAACCTGAAAGGGGCGATCGACGCGCTGGTCGAGAAGGATCCCGCCCGCGCCGACGACGTCTGGGCCGCCGATGAGCCGGTGGACGACATCTACAACGGCATCTTCCGCGAGCTGCTGACCTTCATGATGGAAGACCCGCGCCACATCACCGCGGCCACCCACCTGCTGTTCGTGGCGAAGAACCTCGAACGCATCGGCGACCACGCGACGAACATCGCCGAGCGGGTACATTTCGCCATCATCGGCGAGAACCTGCCCGACGAGCGGCCAAAATCGGACGGCGCGTCCTACGCCGTCATCCGCGCACCGGAGTAGCAAGATGCCAGAAGGATTTGCCGGAATGGCCAAGCCCACCATCCTGATCGTCGAGGACGAGGCGCCGCTGCTCACCCTGCTGCGCTACAACCTGGAAAAGCAGGGCTTCCGTGTCGAAGAGGCCACGGACGGGCAGGAGGCGCTGCTGCGCGTCGCCGAATCCCGCCCCGACCTCGTGCTGCTGGACTGGATGCTGCCCAGCCTGTCGGGCATCGAGGTCTGCCGCCAGATCCGCCGCAAGCCTGCCACGCGCGACTTGCCGGTCATCATGGTCACCGCGCGAACCGAGGACCAGGACGCGGTGCGCGCGCTGGACATCGGCGCCGACGACTACATCACCAAGCCCTTCGTGGTGGACGCGCTGCTGGCCCGCATCCGCGCGCTGTTGCGCCGCTCAGGCACCGTCGCCATCAAGGGCACGCTGAGCTTCCTTGACCTCGCGATGGACCAGGATGCGCACCGGGTGACGCGCGCCGGCCGCGCCCTGCATCTGGGGCCGACCGAATACCGGCTGCTCGAATTCTTCCTCAGCCATCCCGGCCGCGTATTCTCCCGCGAGCAGCTGCTCGATGCCGTCTGGGGAAGGGACATCCATGTCGAGCCGCGTACGGTCGACGTTCATATCCGCAGGCTGCGCCGCGCGGTGAACGCGGAAGGCGAGGCGGACATCATCCGCACGGTGCGAAGCGCGGGCTATGCGCTGGACCTGGAAGATAGCTGAGCGGCCACGCCAAGCTGCGCGATGCAGCGAGCGAAGGCGCCCGGGCCGCGGAACACCATACCGCCGGAAAGCGCCACGCCGCCCTCCAGCATCAGGTTGTCGGCCAGCCCGTAAGCCTCGACCAGCAGGCCGTCGGGCACCACCCGGGCGTCCAGGTCGCGCAACTCCTCGGTCCAGGCGCAGACCGGGCGGCCAAGCGCCCGCATGAAGCCCATTTCCCAGGCCGTACCGGGGTCGACCGAGACGCCGCGGAACGGCGTGATGTTGGCGATCATCGCGTCGCAGCCGCGGATATGCGCTTCGTTCGCCAGGTGGATGCGCAACCATTCGGGAGCATCAGGTGGCGGTTCCCGGGGCGACGGATCGAGCGGAAAGACGCCATGGTGCCCGGCCGCGGCACAGGCGGCGCGAAACCGCGTCGCTCGGTGAGGCGCGTCGGGATAGAAGACGTCCGGGCCGGCCAGGTAGATGCGCATCGCTGCGATCATCTGCATGCCGCCGCAGGGTGGCACAAGCCCCGCCGCAGGACGGCACAGCCCGTGCCCCAATCGCGGCCTGGACCTTGCGGCGGCCGCATTCGCGTGCTGTAGCCCGCGCCGCCATGCAAAACAGCCAACCCGCCATAGGTGTCGATTTCGGCACCACCAACTCGGTCGTCGCCGGGCCCGGGACCAGTGGCGGCGTCTTCCGCTCAATCCTCTGTTTCCAGGGCTCGGCCGCGCACCATGTCGCGGGGCCGGCGGCTGCCGAGGCCTACCTGGACGACCCTGGCGGCTGCCGCCTGATGCTGTCGATGAAGACCCACCTGGCGCAGTCGGCATTGCGCGACACACTGGTTTTCGGCCGGCGGATGGAACTGGAGCAGCTTGTCGGCCTGTTCCTGGGCCACCTGCTGCGGGATGCAGGGGTGCCGCCCGGCAGCCGCGTCGTCGCCGGCCGCCCGGTGCGCTTCGCCGGCGAAAGCCCGAACGAGGCGCTGGCTGAAGCCCGGCTGCGGGCCGCCTTTGCCCTGTCGGGCATCACCGATGTGACCCTGGTGCCCGAGCCCGAGGCGGCCGGCCATCGCTTCGCCCAGCGGCTGGACCGGCCAGCCACCGTGCTGGTCGGCGATTTCGGCGGCGGCACTTCGGATTTCTCGGTGCTGCGCTTCATGCCCGGCGCGCGCGCGGTGGCGCTCGGCCATGCCGGCATCGGCATCGCCGGCGATGATTTCGACGCCGCGATCATGCGCCACGCCGTAGCCCCCCTGCTGGGCCAGAACGGGCACTACAGGGTAATGGAACAGGCCCTGCCGGTGCCGGTGAGCTTCTTCGCGGGCTTCACCCGCTGGCATCGCCTGGCGCAGATGCGCAGCCCGCGCCAGCTGCGCGACATCGCCGAAGTGGCCCGCCTGTCGGACGTGCCCACGCAGCTGGCCGCCCTGATCCGCCTTATCGAGGATGAGCAGGGCCTGGCGCTCTACCGCGCCGTGGCAGAGGCGAAAGCCGCCCTGTCCGGCGCCGAGGAAACCACGCTGACCTTCACGCATGACGGCTTCGACCTGCGGCGGCGCATCACCCGCGCCGAATTCGAGGCCTGGATCGGGCGGGACGTCGCCCGCATCGCCGCCACGGTGGACGCAGCCCTGGTTGCCGCCGGCTGCGACGACCGCGCTGTCGACCATGTCTTCCTCACCGGCGGCAGCGCCTATGTCCCGGCGGGTCGGCGCATCTTCGAAATCCGCTTCGGCCTGGAACGCTTGGCCGGCGGCGGCGAATTCACCTCGGTGGCGGAGGGGCTGGCGCTGATGGGCGGATGACCATCCTGCCGCTGATCCTGGGGCTGCTGGCGGCCTTCGCGCCGCTCGCCATCGACATGTATCTGCCCGCCCTGCCCGCCATGGCGGCGTCGCTGGGGAGTAATTCGGCCGGCGCCCAGCTCACCATCGCCAGCTACTTCCTGGGCATGGCGCTGGGCCAGCTCGCCTATGGCCCGCTGACCGACAGGCTGGGCCGCAAGCCGCCGCTGCTGTTCGGCGTGGCGCTCTTCGTGGTCGCCTCGCTGGCATGCGCGCTGGCCCAGGACATGCCGCAGATGATCGCCCTGCGGCTACTGCAGGCGCTGGGCGGCTGCGCCGGCATGGTCGTCGCCCGCGCCGTGGTGCGCGACGTGGCGGAACTGCGCGACCCGGTGCGGCTGATGGCCCGGCTGATGCTGATCATGGGGGTGGCGCCGATCCTGGCACCTTCCCTGGGCGGGCTGCTGGCCGAGGCGCTGGGCTGGCGCGCCATCTTCGTGGCGTTGGCGCTCTTCGGCGGCGTGGCGCTGCTGCTGGTGGTGCTGGCGCTGCCCGAAACCCACCCACCGGCGCGCCGCCTGCGGCAGACCCCGGCCGAAATCCTCGCAGCCTATGGCGCGCTGCTGGCCGATGCGCGCTTCCGCCGCCCAGCCCTCGCCTCCAGCTTCGGCACCGCTTCGATGTTCGCCTACATCGCCGGGTCGCCATCCGTCTTCATGGAGGTGCATTCCATCGCGCCGGGCCAGTACGGCCTGCTGTTCGGCGTCAACGCGGTGGGCATCATCGCAGGCAGCCAGCTTTCCGGCTGGCTCGCGCAGCGATGGGGGCGTGAGGTGCTGTTCGGCCGTGTGCTGGTGGCGATGGCGGTGCTGGCCCTGGCGCTGGTGACGCTGACCTTGCTGGACGGGCCGTTTTCCCTGCTCTTCGCCTTCTTGTTCTGCTTCATTAGCCTGCTGGGTCTGCTGTTCCCGCTCGGCACGGTGCTTGGGCTGGCGCATTTCCCGCGGATGGCAGGCACCGCCTCGGCGTTGATGGGAACTTTACAGTTCGCGCTGGGCGGCGTGGCTGGGGTGGCACTGGGCGTTTGGCATGACGGGACTGGGCTGCCGATGGTCGCCGCAATGCTCGGCTGCGTCGCCGCGGCGAACTGGTTCTGGCGGCGCTGACGCGGCTCGCGGGCGCCGCCCCCACCCTGCCCGGGGGCAGCCTTTCATGTCCTGCTGCTCCTTGGCATTCCGCGTATTCCCCGGCGCGCTGAACCCTACTGGCCCGCCCGGTCCATTCGCTTCACCGCCCCATGGTCGGCCCGGGCGGCACCACCCCGAACACCGTCTCCGCCTCGATCTGCAGCACATCCGCCGGGCGCGGGAAAGATGCGGGCGCTGCCTCGCCCGGGTGCTTCTCACGCCCGATGCGGGCGAAAAAGGTCTCCAGCCCCCCGGGCATCATCAGCCACATGAAGGTCAGCGGCGCGTCGTCGCTTGCCTGGAAGCGGTGCAGCCGGTTGCGGCCCAGGAACAGGCAGGTGCCGGGCTGCATGGGTTCGGTGCGCTCGCCATCCAGCAGCGCCTCGCCGGTCCCCTGGAGGACGAAGATCACCTCCTCATTGTCGGGGTGCAGGTGTTCGCGCACGAAGCAGCCCGCCGCCACCGTCTGCGTACCCATGGCGAAAGCGGTTTGCGCGTCAAAGTCCTGGCTGGCCAGGAGGCAGCGCACGAAGCCATTGGCCGGCACGGGCTGCCAGAATTCGCGCCCCTGCCCGGGCTGCACCACAACCAGCGTCATGCGCGCGCCCTCAGCGTGGCCGCCGAGCGGCCGTCGCTCAGCGCGACCGTGGAGCGGTCGTCGCCCAGCGCGTTCCCCCTCTTGCGCAGCACCAGCGTCGTCCAGGCGCCGACGGGGATCCGGCGTTCCAGCACCAGCCCCTGTCGCCGATGCGCGGCCAGCACCATGTTCGCCTGGGTGTTGAGCAGACCGGCCAGGATGGCGGTGCCGCCCGGCGCCAGCGCTAGCGCCAGGTCGCGGGCCATGGCGCAGAGCGGCCGCGCCAGGATGTTGGCGAAGACCAGGTCATAGGGCCCATCGCTGGCGACGCGGCGGTGCCGCCAGCCATCCGCCAGGCGCGATGTCAGCAGGTTCCGCAAGCCGTTCGCCACGCCGTTCTGCGCCGCGATGCGCACCGACCAGGGTTCGATATCGGTCGCCAGCACCGGCCGCCGCAGCCATTTGGCCGCCGCCATGGCCAGGATGGCAGAGCCGCAGCCCAGGTCCAGGATGCGGCGCGTTCGCGCCCCGCCCCGTGCGCGCCTTACGCGATGCGCCACCCCCTCGAAGGCCAGAAGGCAGCCGCGGGTCGAGCTGTGTTCGCCACTGCCGAAGGCCAGCCCGGCATCCAGCACCAGCACGTGCCGGGCGTAATCGCGCGGGTTGGCGACGTGGCTGGGCCGGATCAGCACCCGGTTGCCGATCGGCTGCTCGGGAAAGCTTTGCACCGTCCGCGCCAGCCAGCCATCCGCCTCCACCGGCGCGCGGGATGGCACCGCCTCATGGCCCGAGACCAGGGCCGCCAGGGCAAGCGCTGCGGTCAGCGGCGCCTGGTCGGCCGCCTGTGGCCGCACCGCCTCCAGCCGCCAGGTCTCGCCCGGTTCCTCGCGAAAGTAATCGACCGAGGTGGCGACGGATTGCAGCGCCGCCTCATAGGCCGGCACCGCCTCGTCCGGCAGGCCCGAGAGGCTGATCGTCTCGAGGATTTCGGCCCGCCGCTTCATGCCCGCCCCCGCCGGCCGAAGGGCCGGCCCCGATGGCCGAAGGGCCGCGGGCCCGCATCGGCGGCCGTCAACTGCTCAGCTCCACGAAGCGATCCAGCACCCGCTTATGTCCCGCCTTCTCGAAGGTGATGTCCAGTTTGTCGTCATCAACACCAGTCACCCGGCCATAGCCGAATTTCTGGTGGAAGACCCGGCTGCCAACCGCGAACCCGCCCGGCTTCACAGGCCGGGACTGCACCTCCCACGCCCCGGTCTCGATCATCCGCGGCCGGGTCGAGAGCGGAAACTGGCCGGAGAAGGCAGGCGCCATCCGCGCCGTGGCGGCACTGCCCTCGCGCGAAACCCATTCGGCCGGCAGCTCGTCCAGAAAGCGTGACGGGATGGAGCTGGTCCAGCTGCCATAGATCTGCCGGTTCGCGGCATGGCTGATGACCGCGATCTTGCGCGCCCGGGTGATGCCGACATAGGCCAGGCGCCGCTCCTCCTCGAGCCCCTTGCCACCGGCCTCGTTCAGCGCGCGCTGGTGCGGAAACAACCCTTCCTCCCAGCCCGGCAGGAATACCATGTCGAACTCCAGTCCCTTGGCCGCATGCAACGTCATAAGCGACAGCCGCTCGCCCTCCGCCTTTTCGTCATTCTCCATCACCAGGGCCACGTGTTCGAGAAAGGCCTGCAGCGTGGGGTAGTCGCCCATCGCGCGCAGCATTTCCTTCAAGTTCTCCAGCCGCCCCGGCGCCTCGGGCGAGCGATCGTTTTTCCACATCTCGACATAGCCGCTCTCATCCAGCAGCAATGCGGCCGTCACCACATGCCCCTGACCGTGGAGTCCGGCCGGCCAAGAGGCGAAGCTCTCCACCAGTTCACGCAGAGCCGCGCGCGGCCGCCGCCGCAGCGCGTCGGTTTCAG
>JACMRO010000252.1 GCA_014376425.1 Rubritepida sp. | reverse complement strand
GCGCACATAGACACCGCTGGCCGGGTCCTCGCCCACGCGCACCACGACCAGCCCTGGCGCGTAACCCAGCGCCGAAACGCGTTCGGCCAGGCGTGTCCGCAACGCCGCGGCGATTGCGCGGCCATCGATGATGCGGGCGGGCATTAGAAATACACGCCGCCCCGGATCATGTAGCTCTGCACCGCCGACACCAGCAGCATGGCCGCCTGGATCAGCAGCAACACAATCATCGGCGAGATGTCGATGCCGCCCAGATTGGGCAACCGGCTGCGCACCGGTCGGATCACCGGCTCGGTGACGCGGGTGAAGAAATCGGCCAGCGTCCAAACCGCGCGGTTGCGAGTGTCGAGTACGTTGAAGCCGATCAGCAACGAGATGACGGCGGCGATGATCACCGCCCAGAACAACAGGTTCAACCCGGTATGCAGCAGGAAGAAGATGGCATCGAGAATCATGGGGGTCTGTGTATCCGTGGCTGGTGGCTTTGTTTGCGGAACCTAGGGAGGGTGGGCGCCGCCGTCCACCATGGGCGATGCCTTGACGCGGGGGCGTGGTGCGGGCACTAGCGGCGAACTCAGGCAAGTGAGCTTGGGGGCTGTAGCTCAGTTGGTAGAGCGCGTCGTTCGCAATGACGAGGTCAGGGGTTCGATTCCCCTCAGCTCCACCACCGCCCGCGGAGAATGTTGCATGAACCGCGTCATCGCCCTTCGCCTTGAAGCCTTCCAGTCCCGCTTCGGCCTGCGCATTCCCATCCTGCAGGCGCCCATGGCTGCCGCCTGCCCGCCGGCGCTGGCTGTCGCCGTTGCCAACGCCGGGGGCATGGGCGGCTGCGGCGCCCTGCAGATGGGCCCCGACGCGATCGCGGCTTGGTCCCGCCAGGTGCGCGCAGGCAGCAATGGTGCCTTTCAGATCAACCTGTGGATCCCCGACCCGCCGCCGCTGCGCGACGCGGCGCATGAGGCGCGCGTGGCAAGCTTCATCGGTGAGTGGGGGCCGCCGGTGCCGGACGATGCGGGCGATGCTGCTTTGCCCGATTTCGCCGCGCAGTGCGAGGCGCTGCTGGCTGCGCGGCCGGCGGTGATCAGCTCGATCATGGGGCTGTTCGACACGGATTTCGCCGCCCGGATGCGCGCGGCCTCGATCGCCTGGTTCGCGACCGTGACTTCGGTGGCAGAGGCTCGTGCCGCCGCCGCCGCGGGCGCCGATGCGCTGATCGTGCAGGGCATGGAGGCCGGCGGCCATCGCGGCCGCTTCGACAATGCCAACGCCGAGGCCGGCATGGTGGGCGGCCTGGCGCTGATCCCCGCGGTGGCCGATGCGGTGGCGCTGCCGCTGGTCGCCACCGGCGGCATCGCCGATGGCCGCGGCGTGGCGGCGGCGCTGCTGCTGGGCGCGAGCGCGGTGCAGATCGGCACCGCCTTCCTGCGCTGCCCGGAGACGGGTTTAGCGCCTGCCTGGGCCGAGGCGCTGGGCCGCACTGCGCCCGAGGATACGATGGTGACCCGCGCCTTTTCAGGCCGCGCCGGCCGCAGCCTCGCCACCGATTACGCCCGCGCCGCAGCGGGCGGGCCGGTGGCGCCCTACCCCGTGCAGCGCGGCCTCACGGCGGCGATGCGTGAGGACGCGCTGCGAATGGGCGATGTGCAGCGCATGCAGGCCTGGGCTGGCCAGGCGGCCGCGCTGGCCCGCGCCGAGCCCGCCGGAGAGGTGGTGGAGCGTATCTGGCGCGAGACGCTGGCGCTGCTGGCCTGAGCCGGCACGCCACGCTCTGGGCCGACGCGCGGGCGGGCAGGATGGCTGCCGGAAACAGCTTGGCGCGCCTGGTCAGAACTCCAGCAGGTTGTCGCGGAACTGTGCGTGCCCGTATTCGCGCCGCGCCAAGCCGCGCGCCTGAAGCGCCGGCACCAGCCCGTCGGTGATCTCGGCGATGATGCGCCGGCTGGTGTCGTTGGTGGAGATCAGGAACCCGTCGCCACCAACCTCCTGCATCACCTCCGCCATGCGCGCCGCCACGGTGTCCGGGCAGCCTACCAGCTCGACCGAACCGGCATTGCCTCGATAGCTTAGCATCGCCTGCCGCAGCGTCTTGCGGCCGGTGACGCGCTTGAAGTCGTCCAGGCTCTGTTGGTGACCGTTGGTGGTGAGGTGAAGCTCGGCCACCGGCGTGTCGAGGTCGTAGGCAGCGAAATTGATGTTGGTGATCTTGCCAAAGAAGGCCAGCAGTTCGGGCACCCGGTCGGAGGCGCGCGCCATCTTCTGGGCGTGGCGCAGGCGGGCTTCCTCGTCGGTCTCGCCGATGACGGGCGAGACCAGGAACAGCACCTTGATCCGGTCCGGATCGCGCCCCTGCGCCACAGCAGACTGGCGCAGCGCATCCCGATAGGCGCGCATGCCGTCGACCCCCTTCACCGACGCCACCACCGTATCGGCATGCAATGCTGCAAAGGCGCGGCCACGGGGCGAGCCGCCGGCCTGCGCGATCACCGGCCGCCCTTGCGGTAAAGGGCCGGAGTTGAGCGGCCCGCGCGACTTGTACCAGCGGCCCTCGAAATCGACCTGGCGGACGCGTCCGGGGTCGGCCAGCACGCCGCTCGCGGTGTCGGCAATCAACGCGCCGGGGTCCCAGGAATTCCACAGCGCGTTGACGCAGGCCATGTATTCATCGGCCATGTCGTAACGCAGACCGTCCTCGGGCATGCCCGCCATGCCGTAGTTCATCGCCGCGAAGTCGCTGCTGCCGGTGACCATGTTCCAGCCGATGCGGCCGGCCGAAACCTGGTCCAGCGTCGCCACCAGCCGGGCCAGCAGATAGGGCGGGTAGGCGAAGGTGGACAGGGTGGGCACGATGCCCAAGCGGGAGGTCTGCGCCGCCATCAGCGTCGCCATCACCGACGGGTCCTGCCGCGGCACCGACAGGCCGCCCTGCAGGTAGATGTCGCGGCTGTTGCCGTAGCTTTCGCCGACATAGGAACTGTCCTCGATCAGCAAGTAATCGAAGCGGGCGCGCTCCAGCGAGCGGGCGATGTCGACGAAGAACTCGGCCGATCGCCAGTCGCGGCCGATGGCGCCGGTGAACGGTTCGCCCCAGGCCTGGACGGAGCTGCCTTGCAGGAACCAGCCGAGATGGAACGGTCTATGCGACATGACCGCAGCCAAGCATGGCGCCGTGGGGCGGGCAACGCGGGGTGGATGCGTCGGGACGCAGCGCCAGGCGGTCGCGAGCCGGGGATCTGGGCGATGGTGCCCGGGCCTGCCCGTTGCCAGGGCCGCCACGGCGGACGAGAGCGCGCCGGGCGGGCGTGCAAAACGCTGGGTGCCGTCAGGCCTCGGTGAACTGCAGCGCCGCCAGCCGGGCATACAGCCCGCCCTCCCGCACCAGCGCGTCATGCGTGCCGGTAGCGACGATGCGGCCCTGCTCCATCACCACGATGCGATCGGCGCGGCGCACCGTGGCCAGGCGGTGGGCGACGACCAGCGTGGTGCGGCGGCGCGCCGCCGCGGTGAGCGCCTGCTGCACCGCCTGCTCGCTCTCAGCATCGAGGGCGCTCGTCGCCTCGTCCAGCAACAGGATCGCGGGGTCGCGCAGGATGGCGCGGGCGATGGCGATGCGCTGCCGTTGGCCGCCGGAGAGAGTGACGCCGCGGGCGCCCAGATTCGTGGCCATCCCCCCGGGCAGGGCGGCGATGAAGCCGCTGGCGGCCGCCGCATCCGCCGCCGCCTGCACTTCACCATCGCTGGCCCCTGGCCGTCCGTAGCGAATATTGTCGGCCGCGCTGGCCGAGAAGATCAAAGGTTCCTGGGCCACCAGCCCCAGCCGGGCGCGCAGCGCCAGCGGGTCCACGTCCCGGATGTCCACGCCATCGACGCGCACGCGGCCCTGCTGCGGGTCGTGGAAGCGCAGCAGCAGTTGCAGCACAGTGGTCTTGCCAGCGCCCGAGGGGCCGACCAGCGCGACCGTCTCGCCCGGCTCCAGCGCCAGCGAGAAATCGTGCAACGCGGGCGTGTCGGGGCGCGACCGGTAATGGAACGTCACGTTCTCGAACGCCACGCGGCCCTGCGGTGCGGGCAGCAGCGTGGGCGCGGCGGGGGCGGCGATGGCCGGCACCTCGGCCAGGATCTCCAGCAGCCGGTCGGCGGCGGCAGCGGCGCGCTGGATCTCGCCCCAAATCTCGGAAATCGAGGCGACCGAACTGGCCATCAGTACGGCATAGAAGATGAAGGCGGAGAGCTCGCCGCCCGTCATCCGTCCCGCCACCACGTCGCGGCCCCCCACCCACAGGCTGAAGGTGATGGCGCCGAAGCCCAGCAGGATCACGATTAGAATGAGGATGGCGCGACTGCCGATACGGCGCATTGCGGCGCCCACGCTGCGCTCCACCTCGGACGCGAAGCGCGCACGGTCGGCCGACTCATGGGTGAAGGCCTGCACGGTGGGGAGGCCGTTCAGCGTTTCCTCGGCGGTCGCGGCCAGGTCGGCCACCCGCTCCTGCGCGTGGCGCGAGAGCTTGCGCTCGCGCCGGCCAAACAGGATCAGCGGCAGCACCACGACCGGCACGACGACCAGCGTGATGGCGGCAAGCTTGGCGCTGGTGACAATGAGCATCGCCGCCGCGCCGATCGCCAGCAGGATATTTCGGAGTGACTGGCTGATGGCGGTGCCGACCAGGGACTGCAGCACCGCGATGTCGGCCGTCAGCCGCGAAAGGATGTCGCCGGTGCGCGCGGTCTCGAACCAGGCTGGCGAAAGCTTCAGCACATGGTCGAACACCGCACGGCGCAGGTCGCCCGCCACTCGTTCGCCCAGCCAGGACACCAGATAGAACCGCGTCGCCGTCGCCACGCCGAGTGCGGCGACGATGCCGAACATGCCCAGTGCCGCGGTGTTCAGCATGTCGGCGCTGGCGGTGCCGAAGCCCTGGTCGATCAGCGTGCGCAGCCCCTGCCCCAGCCCGAGCAGCAGCCCGGCTGCGACCAGCAGGGCCACGGAGGCGGCGATGGCACGGCCGAGATACGGCCGGACATGCGGCAGCAGCACGCGCAGTGCGGTGAGTGGCGGGCGTGGAGTGCTCAAGCTTCGGGGTGTCGTTTGCTGCGCATGGAAGCGATCTCACTGGAAAAACTGTCGGCGGGTGGCGTGGCGGGTACGGGTTCGACGGGCCGCGACGCGGCTGCTGGGCCTACCAGCGGCGGCAGGCCCGGGATGGGCAGGGGCAGGTTGCGGCCCCAGGGCGGGGCGGCCTGCGGCTTGGCCACCGGGCCTTCGGCAAACGGCCCCGCCGGCTCG
>JACMRO010000251.1 GCA_014376425.1 Rubritepida sp. | reverse complement strand
TGCAACCCGACCGAGTGGGGGCGCGCCTCGGGCGGCGGGATGCCGGGTCCGTCGTCCCGCAATGTCAGCACGACCATGCCGCCGATGCTGCGCAGGCTGACCCACAGACGACCATCCGTTCCCCGTCCACGGAAGGCATGCTTGTATACGTTTGAGAGTAATTCGGTCGCGATCAGCCCCAGCGACAGCGCCCGGTCGACCGGCATTTCCAACGCTTCGATCTCAGCAATGACTTCGACCTGGGTGCCGTCGTGCATCGCTTCCATCAGGCGCCGCAGCTGACTGGCGAAGTCGATCCGGTCGGTGTGCGGTTGCGATACGAGTTCCTCCTGGATCGCGGCCATGATGCCGATGCGCGCCTGCAATTCCCGCAGCACGACGCCCTCCACGCTTTGCGCATCAAGGTGGTCGTAGCGCAGTCCGATCATGCTCATTACCAGCTGGAAGTTATTCTTCACCCGATGATGGACTTCGCGTAACAGCACGTCGCGATCGCGCAATAGATCGCTGACCAGGGTTTCCCGCTCGCGGTTCTCGTGCACGTCGATGCACGAACCGACATAGCCGGTAAGCCTGCTATCCGCGTCGATCATGGGCACGCCATGGTCCAGCACCTGGCGCCAGGTGCCATCATACCGCAGCAGCCGGTATTCCATGTGGAAGGGAAGCCGGGCATCGAAGGCGGTGTGGAAGGCGGACTTGCAGCGCTCCAGATCGTCGGCATGGACGCACTGCCTCCAGCCGAGGCCCTCCTCGCTTTGCAGGCTGAGGCCGGTGAAACGCAGCCAGCTTGCATTGAACCAGACGCAATCTGCGCTGGAATCGGCCACCCACATCATCACCGGCGCAGCGTCGGCCATGATACGGAAGCGATTCTCGGCCTCGAGATGCTGTCCTGTCATGCTTGGAGGAAGACATTTCAGGGGGATGGGTTGCGGTCGCCCGTCCTGCTCCAAAAATTTCGGCCCGTTTTGCGCTGCCTGGGCTTCAGCCCCCGGTCGGGCGCAGCACCATCAGAACACCTTCGACCGGCGCGCCATGCTCCTGGCGCAGCACCACCCGGGGCTCCGCCAGAACCGTAAAGCCAGCCGCATCGGCCAGCGCCCGCACATGCCCCGTCTCGTGGCGATAGCGCATTCCTGCGGCGAGCTCGTAGGGCGCGACCTCGCCGGCCTCCAGGCTGAAGGCGACCAAGCCGCGCGGCCGCAACGCGCCCCGCATCGCGGCCAACGCCGGTGCCAGATCGCCCAGGTAGTTCAGCACGTCGGCTGCGGCGATGATGTCGAAGTTGGCCCGCCGCGTCGGTAGGAAATGCAGCAGATCAGCCTGGTGAAGGGCTGCGTAGATGCCGCGCGCCCGCGCGACATCCAGCATCCGCGGCGACAGGTCCACCCCTTCAAGGCGGCGTGCGAAAGGCGCCAGCGCCACGCCCGAGAGCCCGGTGCCGCAGCCCAGGTCGAGCACCGACAGCACGCCCTGCGGTGGCAGGATGGCGCCCAGCGCATCAGCCAGCAGGGCGGGCGTGCGGTAGTCCAGCCGCCCCTCAAGCTCGGCGTCGAAGCGCGGCGCGAACTGGTCGAACAGGTGGCGGACATAGCTGGCTGGGGCGCGCGGCGGCGCTTCCCCTTCGCCCAGCGCGGCCAGCATGAACTGCGCCTGCTCGGCGGCCGCGCGGTGGCGGCCGGCGCTGGCAAGCGCGGCGCGCGCGGCGCCCCTCGCCCCCACGGGGTCGCCCGCCTGGGCATGTGCCTGGGCCAGGGCCAGCCATGCGTCGGGGTCTTCCGGCATCAGTTTGGCCGCGGTCAGCAGCGGTTCCAGCGCGGCCGCGGCGTCGCCCCCCGCCGCCAGCGCCTGGCCCAGGTTGCGCCAGGTCACCGCATCGGCGGGTGCTCGTGCCAGGGCGGCGCGCATGGCCGCCACCGCTTCATCCAACCGTCCCGCCTCGGCCAGCGCGGCGCCGTGATTGGCCAGCATCAATGGCTGCTCGGGTGCCATGGCCACGGCGCGGGCGGATAGCTGCAGTGCGTCGGTCAGCGCACCGCGCGCGCGTAGCGCCACCGCCAGCAGGTTGAGGGCGTCGGGATGGTTGGGCTCCAGCCGCAGGGCGCGGCGGTAATGGCTTTCGGCCTCCGCCATGCGGCCTGCCCGGTGCCGGTTGGCGCCGCGCGCCACGAGTTCATCCGCCTTGTCCATGGCCCCGGATGCGGCATCGCCGCGTGCCGCGCAAGGGCGTATGCTGGGCTTATGCAGCATCTGATCCGCAGCGCGCGTGACCTGCGGGCCGACCTGTTCCGCGGTATCGCCCTGTGGTTCATCTTCATCAATCATGTCCCCGGCAACTGGCTTGGCCTGTTCACCATCCGCAACTTCATGATGGCGGATGCGACCGAGGTCTTCGTCTTCCTTGCCGGTTACGCCGGCGGCATCGCCTACGGGCTGCTGATGCTGCGCGAGGGATGGTTCTTCGCCGCCGCGCGGGTCATGGGCCGTGTTGGCACGTTGTATGTGGCGCACATCTTCCTTTTCGTGGTGTTCACCGCGCAGGTGGGTTTCTCGGCCCAGGCGCTCGACCGCGCCGCTTATCTCGATGAGCTGCAGATGGATGCCTTCGGCAACGCCCCATACGAAGCGCTGGTGCAGGCGCTGCTGCTGGTGTTCCAGCCGGCGTTCCTCAACATCCTGCCGCTCTACATCGTGCTGCTGGCCATGTTCGCGGTGGCGCTCCCGCTGCTCCACCGGCCGGGGCTGCTACTGGCCTGTTCGCTGCTGCTGTACGCCGCGGTGCGCCTCTGGGGCATCAACCTGCCCTCCTGGACCGGTGGTGGCTGGTTCTTCAACCCGCTGGCCTGGCAGCTGCTGTTCGCCTGCGGCGTCGCCATCGGCTTCGCGCCGCCAGGCCGCTCTGCCTTCCGGCTGCCCTGGAGCCCCTGGGTACTGGCGGGCTGCCTGGCCTTGCTGGTCCCCTGCGGGGCGGCAATGCTGGCGGTCTGGCACGCGCCCGAATGGCTCGCCACCCTGCCCGGCCCGTGGGCCGCGATGCTGGACGGCGTGGACAAGACCAGCCTTCACCCGCTGCGGCTGCTATCGGTACTGGCGGCGACCTATCTGCTGGCGCATCTCGTGCCCCGCGGCGCGGCCTGGCTGAACGGCGCCGTGGCCCGGCCTTTCGTGCTGATGGGGCAGCAGGGCCTGCCGGTGTTCTGCGCCTCCATTTTCCTGAGCTTTCTCGGCCGGCTGGCGCTGGAGCGCGCGGATGGCTGGACCATGCAGCTCAGCGTCAACGGGCTTGGCTTTCTGTGCCTGGTGGGCGTGGCCTGGGTCGCCGCCTGGTACGGCCAGAAGCTGCGCGCGGTGAAGGTTGTGCCAAATCCCTTGCCGCCACGCACGGCGGCGGATACGGCTTGACCATGCGGCGCTTCCTCCTCGCTCTCGTGCTGCTTGCCGCCGGCCCGGCTTTACTGGGCGCCGGCTCGGTTTCGCTCCCCGCCGGCCCGGCCTGGCTCCGCGCCGGGACGTTTTTGCTGGGCGCCAGAACGGCGACGGCCGCAACCTGCGATGTCCCGGCCGACCTATTGGACAGCAGCGCCCTGCCGCGCAGCGTGGCCGCAATCCGCCAGGGCGAGCTGCGCATCCTCGTCGGCGGCAGCGCCACCGCCGAGGCCGGCGGCAGCACGCAACCCTATCACGCCCGCATCGCCGCGCTCCTGAACGAGCGCTTTCCCGCCCTGCGCGTGGTGGTGGAGGCGCGCGGCCAGCGCGGCGCCACAGCACCCGAAAGCCTGGCGCTGATCCTGCGCGAACTGCCGGCGCTGCGGCCGCATCTGGTGATCTGGCAGACCGGCACGGTGGAGGCGGTGCGCTCGCTCGAGGTGGATGAGCTGACCCACACGCTGAATGACGGCATCACACGTATCCGCGCTGCCGGCGCCGATGTCGCGTTGATGGACCAGCAATTCAGCCGCTTCCTGCGCGCCAATGCCGATATCGACCGCTATCGTGACGCCATGCGGATCACGGCGGCGGCCGAAGGGGTCTCGCTGTTGCGCCGCTACGACTGGATGCGCCACTGGGCGGAAAGCGACGGCCCGGACATGGAGCGCGCACCGCGGCCGGACCGATACGCCACGCTGGCGCAGCTGCAGGACTGCCTGGCGCGCGCCATCATCGCCCAGCTGCGCGCCGCGGCCCGACCGCGCTAGCATGCCGGACGGCTCCAGCCTGCCCGATGCGCGCGTGGTGTTGCCCGAGGTGCCGCGCCGCCGCCGCTGGGTTTCGCCGCTGCTGCGCCGCATCCTGCTGCTCAACGCCCTGCCCCCTGCATTGCTGGCGGCCGCGCTGCTGTATCTCGACCAGTACCAGAATGGTTTGCTGGCCGGCGATGTCGAGGCGATGCGCACGCAGTCGCGCATCTATGCCGGCGCGATCGGCGAGGCGGCGGTGCGGATCGAGAATGACCGCGCCGTGCTGGTGCCTGAGCTGGCGCGGCCACTGCTGCGCCGCCTGGTCGAGCCCTCGCCCAACACCCAGGCGCGGTTGTTCGACACCACTGGCCTGGTAGTGGCCGACAGCCGGGTGCGCGAGGGCGCCGGCGGCGCGGTGGTGACCGAGCCGCTGGCGCCGCCCGCCGCCCGGGGCGCCCTGTCGGAGAATCTGGGCGGATTGTACGAGCGGCTGCTGGCGCTGCTGCCCCGCCAGGCGCGCATGCCGGCGGTGCAGGACACGGTGGGCGACGCCGACAGCTTCGACTGGCAGCCCGCATTGGGTCCAGACCGGCGGGAGGAGCTGCGCATGGCCCTGGAAGGCGGCGTCACCCCCTATATCCGCCGCACCGCCGATGGCCGGCTGCTGGTCAGCGTGGCGGAGCCCGCGCGGCGTGGCGGCCAGCCCGTCGGCATCGTACTCCTGACGCGCGAGGCGCGAGAGGTGGACCAGCGGCTGTTCGAGATCCGGGCCAGTGTGCTGGTGCTGTTTCTCGTGGCGCTGCTGCTGACGACGTTGCTGTCGCTCTATCTGGCGCAGACGCTGGCCAACCCGATTCTGCAGCTGGCCACGGCGGCGGCGGCCATGCGGCAGGGGCGCGGGCGCGTGGGCTCCGTACCCGACAGCCTGCTGGAGCGGCGCGACGAGATCGGCATCCTGGCCCGCGACCTGCAGATGGCCGCCCGGGCGCTGTGGGCCCGGATCGACGCGAATGAGCGCTTCGCCGCCGACGTAGCGCATGAGCTGCGCAACCCGCTGACATCGGTGCGCAGCGCGATGGAGACGCTGGCGCGGGTTGGGGATGTGGCGCAGCAGAAGCGCCTGCTCAGCATCATCGGCAACGACGTGATGCGGATGGATCGCCTGATCGGCGACATTTCCGACAGCTCTCGCGTCGATGCGGAACTCTCGCGCACGGTGGCGGAACCCGTCGATGTGCGCCCGATCCTCAGCGTGCTGGCGGAACTGCACAACACGACGCGGCAGGAAGGCGACCCGGTGCTGGAGATCGAGCTGGGCGAGGCTCCGCTGGTGGCGATGGGGGTGGAGGACCGGCTGGTGCAGGTGTTCCGCAACCTCATCGGCAACGCCGTCTCCTTCAGCCCGCGCGACGGCAGGGTGTGGCTGAGGGCGCGCGAGGCAGGCAAGCTGGTCGAGGTGGTGGTCGAGGATGAGGGGCCCGGCATTCCCGACGCCAAGCTGGAAGGCATCTTCGACCGCTTCTATTCCGAACGGCCGAGCGGCGAGCGCTTCGGCCAGCATTCCGGCCTGGGCCTGTCGATCAGCAAGCAGATCGTGGAAGGGCTGCGCGGCCAGATCAGCGCCGAGAACCGGCGCGATGCGGAAGGCCGGGTGCTGGGCGCACGCTTCATCATGCGGGTGCCGGGGGGCTGAGGGCGCCTGGCTGCGCCCTACCCGCCGGCACCCCAGGGGGAAATGGCAGGCCACGCCACCGCACAACGGCGGGTATCGCGTGCGGCACCGCGGCTGAACCCGTGGGGAGCGGCCCGCGGGAGTTCGACGTTGGCGGTTGGCCGACAGCGCTCAAATTCATTGCGCGGAATAGCCCTCGCCCCCTACTTATCAGGCATGCCCGCACCACTGAGCCTGGCCGCGCTCGAATCCGATGTCGCCCGCGATCTCGCGCTGACGGCCCATCCCCGCGCAGCCTGGCTGGAACCCAAGACGGTGGCCGGCGCCCCCTGCCTGGACGTGCTGGTCATCGGCGCCGGGCAGTGCGGCATCGCGGTGGCGCACGCGCTGAAGCGCGACCGGGTGGACAACATCCTGGTCGTCGACCGCGCCGGCTTCGGCCGCGAGGGGCCGTGGACCACCTACGGCCGGATGCGCAACCTTCGCAGCCTGAAGGACCAGACCGGGCCGGATCTGAAAATGCCTAGCCTGACCTACCAGGCGTGGCACGAGGCCAGCTTCGGCGAGGCCGACTGGGCGGCGATGCGCTGGATCCCGAAGGAGTTCTGGAACGACTACCTGCTGTGGTTCCGCCGCGTCACCGGCCTGCCGGTGCGGAACGAGGTGTCCGCCGGCGCCATTTCGCCCGCCACCACCGACGACGGCCTGCGCGCCTTGCGGATTGAAACGGCGGCAGCCCCGCTCTTCGCCCGCAAAGTCGTGATGGCGACGGGGCAGGAGGGCGTCGGCGGTTGGTGGATGCCGCCGCATATCGCCGCGCTGCCGCGGGCGCTGCGGGCGCACACGAACGAGATGATGGACTTCGCCCGCCTGCGTGGCAGGGTGGTGGCCGTGCTTGGCGCCGGCGCCAGCGCGTTCGACAACGCCGCCGTGGCGCTGGAACACGGCGCCGCGGAAGTCCACCTCTTCTGTCGCCGGGTCGAACCGATGATCGTGCAGCCCTATCGCTGGCTCACCTTCGCCGGCTTCCTGCGTCACATGCATGAAATGCCCGATGAGTGGCGCTGGCGCTTCATGGCCCACATCCTGGGCATGCGAGAGGGCTTCGCGCAGGATCATTACGACCGGGTGGTCCGGCACGCCAATTTCCGCATGCATCTGGGCCAGCCCTGGCTGGATGCGCGGGAGGCGGGGGGCCGTGCCGTGCTGACCACGCCCGCCGGTGAATTCACCGCGGATTTCCTCATCACCGGCACAGGTGTCTCGATGGATCCCGGGCTGCTGCCGGAGTTGGCCCACTGCGCCCACAACATCGCCCAATGGGGTGACCGGTACGCACCGCCCGAGGCGGAGCGGAATCCGCGCCTGCTGCAATTTCCCTACCTCGGGCCGGATAGCGCGTTCCTGGAAAAGACCTCTGGCGAGACGCCGTGGATTGCCGATATCCACCTCTTCGGCATCGGCACTACGATGAGCTTCGGCCCTGCCGGCAGCAGCATAAACGCCATGGCCATCGCCGCCCCACGCGTCGCCGCCGGGGTGACGCGCGGGCTGTTCGAGGCCGATCTTCCCCGCCTGTGGGGGCAGCTGCGTGAGTACGACGTGGCGCAGGTGCAGATCGACGCCGGCCGGCTCGCCGCCGAGTAATACCGGGTTAACTCATCCCGGCGCATCCTGTCGGCATGTCCCTGCTCATCGAGGTCGAGCCTGAGCCGCCACGGCCGCCGGATGACGGCGTCCTGTTCGTGGATCGTCGTGTCATCGCGTTCCGCGCGCCGGCGCTGTTGGAGATCCTCACCGTGGTCTGGATGGATGGGGGGACCGGCATGCGGGCGAGGGCAGTGCGCTTCATCACCTCCCGCCAACTGCTGCAGGTGGATGTCGATGTGCATGGGGCGCGGGCAGAGCGCAGCATGCGCGCCGGGGACATCCTGCCGGTCCTCATCGCCTGGTGCATTGGTGCCCGCATCGCCCTGCCCAGCCACGCGGAAAAGGCCGTGCGCGTCACCGCCGGCGGCGTCGTGCTGGATTGCGGCATCACCCATCTCAGCCTACCGCCCTATCGCCGCCGCCGCCCGGGTGAGCCGCGGGTGCTGGCGGAATGGGAGCGTTAGGGCTCCGCGCGATTCAGCATTGGCTGGCCCGCCTGGAACAAGGCCAGGTTGCGCAGAAAGAAGCCTGCCGCTCGCGCCATGTTACCCGCCGCCGGCCCAGCCGCATGCGGCGTGACGATGGTGTTCGGCGCATCCCACCACGGGCTGTCGGGCGGTAGCGGCTCCTGCTCGAAGACGTCCACATAGGCGCCTCGCAGATGGCCCGAATGGAGCAAGGCCAATGCAGCCGCCTCATCGACCACGCCGCCGCGCGAGACGTTGATGATGCAGGCGCCGGGGGGCAGCAGCGAGAGGCGGGCGTTATCCAGCAGGCCACGGGTGATGTCGCTCAGCGGGCAGCACAGCACCAGCCAGTCGATACTGGGCAGCACATCCGGCATGGCAGCGTAGAGATCGGTCGCCGTGAAGCCTTCCGGCAAGGTGGCGCGGTCCGCGCGCGACAGGCCAAGCACCTGAAGCCCGATAGCGCCCAGCAGCCGGCCGACTTCCAGGCCCACCGGCCCGAGCCCGATGACGAGCGCGCGCTGGTCTTGCAGGTCGGGCGGAAAAGGCATCGTGGCGGCGCGCCATTCCCGCCGCGCCTGCGCCGCCCAAAATTCTGGAAAGCGCCGGGATAGCGCCAGCACCGCGCCAACCGCGCTCTGCGCCACCCCGGGCGCGTTGGCGCCGGCCGAGGTGGTGACCTGCACCCCACGCGCCATCAGCGCCTTGTATTGCGGCCGGTCGGCTCCGGCCGAGTTCACATGCAGCCAACGCAGCCCGGGCTCATCCAGTAGCGCCTGGACGAAATGGGCGAAGCCGGGCGCCGGGGCGTCCCGCGCGCCGCCCAGATTGAGGTCGCGCGACAGGAACGCAGCGTCGAAAGGCCCGGGCGCCTGGCCCGGGCTTGCGATGATCGGGGCCACGCCGGGCGGCAGCGCCCCGGCCACACGCAACGCCTCGGCGGAGATCAGCAGCCGCAGCTCAGAAGTCACTGGCCCGCCCCTTACGCTCCCAGTCATTGAAGCGAGTGGGCTCGGGGCCGGCGGGGCCACCATTTTCCACCGACACGGGACTGAACGGGCGCTTCGGGCGGTTCAGCTTGGTCAGCGGCGGTGCAGTGCGCGGTGCAACCTCGGGCGGCTTCGGAACCTCTTGCTCATCATCCTGCATACGCCTCATGTGCCATGACAGGGGATTTGGACAAGAGGCGTGATCATGGGTGGATATATCCGGACCTTCGTGCTGCTGGCCGCGCTGACAGCTATTTTCGGAGCCGCCGGCTATGCCATTGGCGGCCGCATCGGTGCGCTGTTCGCCCTGCTGGCGGCCGCGGCGATGAACCTCTACGCTTGGTGGGGCAGTGCCGGGGCGGTGTTGCGCATGCACAACGCGCAGCCGATCAGCGAACAGGACGCGCCACGCCTGTATGCCATGGTTGGCCAGTTGGCGCAGCGCGCCGGCATCCCGATGCCCAAGCTGTATGTGATCCATGAGGACCAGCCCAACGCCTTCGCGACCGGCCGCGGCCCCGCCGACGCGGCCGTGGCGGTCAACTCTGGCCTGATTGACGTGATGACCGAACAACAGGTCGCGGGCGTCGTCGCGCATGAGTTGGCGCACATCAAGCACCGCGACACGTTGGTGATGAGCATCGCGGCGACCCTGTCGGGCGCGATCGGGATGTTGGCGCAATTCGGCGGCATGTTCTCCATGCGCGGGCAGAATGGCGAACGGCGCAGCAACCCGCTTGCCGCCATCGCGGTAATGATCCTGGGTCCGATTGCCGCCGCCATCGTGCAGATGGCGATCAGCCGTGCCCGCGAATACGAGGCGGACCGGGAAGGCGCCGTGATAGCAGGCGATCCGGAATGGCTGGCCAGCGGGCTGGAGCGGCTGGAGGCCTTCTCGCAGCGGGCGGTGAATGAGGGCGCGGGGGCCCATCCGGCGACGTCGCACATGTTCATCGTCAACCCGCTGTCGGGCGGCGGGCTGCGCGGCCTGTTCACCACCCACCCACCCACACAGGAACGGGTGGCCCGGCTGCGGGCGATGCGGCCGGGCGGCGGCATCGCGTTGGATGCGCCCGCTGCCCTCAGCCCGTGGTGGGTACAACCGCCGGCGGTGATGCCGCGCTCACGCAACCCCTGGCGCCGCTGACACGGGAAGCCCCGGCGGCGCCTTTGGTATGGGCCCCGCCGGGTTCGCCCGGCGAAAGGGAAGCAAAGGATGCCAGGCCAGGGTTGCGCGGCTGTCCCCGCAGGCAGGCGACGGGCGGGAGCCCCTTGGCCTTTTCACGCGGGGATGATGCCCGGCGCCGCTGACCACAGCCAATTCATGGGCCCGGTCGTAGCGATGGCCGCGGTGTATGGCGGCGCGGCAGCCGACAAGGCATCCTGAGCGATCCCCCGCGATAGGATCCGCTCCGTCGCCCAAAACTGCGGCACTGCGCACGCCAAGTGGCAGGGCCGCTGCGACGGTTGCGGCGAGTGGAACACGCTGGTCGAGGAGGTGCCGGCCGCGCGCGGCCCCGGCC
>JACMRO010000250.1 GCA_014376425.1 Rubritepida sp. | reverse complement strand
TACGCCCGCGTCATCCTGGCCGGGCAGAGCCGCGGTGGCTGGCAGGCGTTGCTGGCAGCCGCCCAGGCGCCGGCGCTGGTGGATGGCGTCATCGCCATCGCGCCCGGCGCGCATGGCGAAGTGGGCAGCGAAAGCCGCACCGCGCTGGCCTTGGAGGATTTCCGCCGCCATCTGGCCGGGCTGGCCGCGGTGCCGCCGCGCATCCTGGTCGCCGTGTTCGACGGCGACGAGTTCGACCCAGGCGCCGCCGCGCGCGCCGGCGCCGTGGCGGAGCTGGCGCAGAACCGCGCCGCGCCCATGCTGGCAGTGTGGCCGCAGCAGCTGCGTGGCCATGGCGGCGGCATGGGTTGGCGCTTCACCCGCGACTTTGCCGGTTGCGTGCTGACGTTGTTCCAGGCGCCGGCGGCTTCGGCGCCGCGCGGATTGCGGCGGGAAGGTTGTGGCGGCGGATAGGAAGCGCCGCGCCTGCTACCCCGCCGTCAGGATCACGCGTCCGGTCACCTGCCCTTGCTTCAGCCGGTTCAGCGCCGAGTCAGCATTCGCAAACGGTTCCAGGCTCAGCGGGATGGCGGGCAGGCCGCCTTTCTGGGCGAGGCCGACCAGCGCCCGCAGTTCCTTCAGGTTGCCGACGTAGCTGCCCTGGATAGTCAGAGCGCGGATCGGCATCAGCGGCAGCGGCACCACCATCTCGCCGCCGAACAGGCCGACCTGGATGAGCTTGCCGCCCTTGCGCAGCGCGTCGAAGGCAAAACGTGCGGTCTGCGTGCCGTTGACGAGGTCGATCACCCCGGCGACGGGCCCACCGCAGGCGTCGATGATGCGCTGCGTGGTGCCCTGATCGGTCGCCAACACGGTGTCGGTGGCGCCCTGGGCGCGGGCGGCGGCCAGCTTATCCTCGGCCACGTCCACCATGCAGATGCGCTTGTGGCCAAGCGCCTTAAGCACCGCCACCGCGTTCAGCCCCAGCCCGCCGGCGCCGACCAGCACGATGGGCTCGTCCGCCGGCAGCGGCAGCAATTTGTTGATGGCCGAGTACACGGTAATGCCCGAGCAGGCGTAGGTCGCGGCCAGGCCCGGATCGATGCCGTCGAACGCCACCAGATGCTTCCAGTGGGCAGCCAGCACATGCGTCGCATAGCCGCCATTCTGATACACGCCGAGCGAGCGGTTGGCCGAGCACATGTTCTCCTCGTCAGCCAGGCACCGGGCGCAATGCCCGCAGCCCACCCAGGGGAAAACCACCCTGTGGTCGCCCGGTTGGACATGGCCGACAGCGCCCGGCCCGCATCTCAGCACCCGGCCGACGATCTCATGCCCCATCGCCAGGGGTAGGGTCATGCCGCGATCGGCCATCCGCAGCTGGCCGCGGCTGCCCATGTCGTAGACGCCCTCCCAGATGTGCAGGTCGGAATGGCAGACGCCGGCATGGGTGACTTCGAGCAGCACCTGGTCGCCGGTCGGCTCCGGCGTCGGCAGTTCGATTTCCTGCAGCGGTTTCCCGTGCTCGACAACGGCCCAGGCGCGCATGATCGGGTTTCCTTCACGAGCAAAAATTTTGCCATCGCAGCCTGCGGCGAAGCCATGCTAGGCGCAAGCGCATGACCGGTATTCTCGAACAAATCATCCGCAGCATGCAGGGTGGCGCGCTGCCGTCCCGCAATCTTCCATCCGATCTGAACCCGTTGATCGAACAGCTGCGCCAGGCAGGCATGGGCCGCCAGGTGGATAGCTGGATCGGCAGCGGCCCGAACGAGCCGGTGGAACCCGAGCAGCTGGAGCGTGCCCTCGGCGGCCGGTCGGGCAGCGGCGGTCTGATCGACATCCTCGGCGGGCTGGCGGGCGGCGGCCGCGCCGGTGGCGGTGGCCTGAGCGACATACTCGGCGGGCTGGCCGATGGTGGCCGTGGCCGTGGCCAGGGTGGCGGGCGTGGCGGCGGGCAAGGTGGGGGGATGGGTGGGGCGGGTGGTGGGGTGGTGGGGGGGCTTTTGGCGGGGGCGGGGCGCTTC
>JACMRO010000249.1 GCA_014376425.1 Rubritepida sp. | reverse complement strand
GCCATCCTCGGCCCGGCCCTGGACCGCCGCGATGCCGGCCAGAAGCGTCTCGCGCACGCCGCCCGCCGCCGCCGCCGCACCGCGGGCATCGCGCTCGGCCAGGAGCGCCAGGTCGACGTCACGCCTTGCCGCGGGGCTGCGTACGCCCTGGGGCTGGCCGCCGGCATCCTGCGCCTGCGCGTGGGTGCGCTTGCGCGTGTAGCCCTCGGTCTGCGCGTTGGCGATGTTCTGCGACGCCTGCGCCAGCGCCCGCTGGGTGGCGGCGAGGCCCGAACGCGCGATGCCGATGGCAAGGTCGAGGCCCATCGATCAGGCCTCAGCGCTTCATGTTGATGGTGTCCTGCAACAGCTCATCCGCGGTGGTGACCACCTTGGTGTTGGCCGTGTAGGCGCGCTGGGCGACGATCAGCTTGGTGAATTCGCTGGCGATGTCGACATTGCTCTTCTCCAGGCTGCCCACCACCAGCCGGCCGGCGCCGTCGGTGCCGACATCGGTGACCCGCGCCTCGCCGCTCTCCAGCGTGCGCATAAAGGCCTGGCCATCCAGCCGCTGCAACGCGTCGGGATCGGAGAAGGTCACCAGCGGCAGCCGGCCGACGACGCGTGATTGGCCATTGTCGTAGTTGATCGAGACATTGCCGTTGTCGCCGATCTGCAGGCCCGAATAGCTGCCGGGCGGCACGCCGTTCTGGGTGACGTTGCGGACGCTGAATTCCTTGGCGGCGAATTGCGTCAGCCCACGGGCCGCGCCGATCTCGCCGATGTTGAGCTGGATGGTCTGCAGGCCCTCGCCCAGATCCGTGTCGAAGGTCAGCACCGCGGGATCGGCCAGGTTGGTGCTGCCCGGTACCACGTTGGTGGCGCCGGCGAAGCTGCCCAGCGTGCCGGCCGCGACCGCCGGCGTGCCCATCGCGCCGAATTGCAGCCGCACGCTGCGCGGCACCGGCACCGTCTCATCGGGCACCGTGATCGTCATGTCCCATTCCGAGGTGCCGGATACTGGGGGGCCCGGAATAGTCACCGGGGTGAAGGCCAGGTTGGCGACGTGCGAGGTGCCCAGGGCATCGTAAAGGCGGACCTGGGTGTTCACCGGCTCAACCCCATCGGCCGGCAGGTTGGCGGCTAGCGCGATTTGCGAGGTCGGCACCGGGTTGAAGACCTGCTGGCTGACGCGCACGGGCGCCATGGTGGTGCGGTCGGGCTCGGTGCCACCGGCGGTGGTGGGCCAGCCCTGCAGGAAGTAGCCCGAGCTGTTCACCAGGTAGCCGTCGCGGTTCATCTGGAAGTCGCCGGCACGGGTGTAGAATTGCCGGTCGTCGAATTTCGGCAGGCCGTCCACCGTGCCGCGCTGCGCCGCCACCGGGAAGAAGCCCTGGCCGCCGATCGCCATCGACATCGGGTTGTCCGACTGCTCGACGGTGCCCTGCACGGTGTTGGTGTAGTCCGGCCGTGCCATCACCGACCCGGGGGTGTTGGACGTGCGGGAGGACTGGGTGACGAGTTCGACAAAATTCGTGTCGATGCGCTTGTAGCCGACGGTCTGGCTGTTCGCGAGGTTGTTGGAGACATTGCCCAAAGCGCGCGATTGCGCGCCGAGGCCGCTGATCGCGGCGGTCATGGCGCCGAAGAGTGACATGGCGAGGGGCGTCCTGTCTGGTGTGGGTCGGGGTAGGCCGGCCGGGGGTAGCAAGCGGGGGCAGCAAGGGGGCAGATGCGAATTTCGTGCCAGCGCGGGTGGCACATCGGGGCGGCAGGCCACGCAGGCGGCCGGCAATTCCTGCCGTCGGGCGGGCAGCTTCGGTCGGGCGGTCCGGCCACGCGGCTGGCATGGAGCATGCAGCGGCACGGTCGGCCCCAGCCCGGCAACCCGCCGGCAAGCCGCAAGGTCAATCGATGCTAGCCACGCCACTTTCGCTTCTGACTGTTGCGCTGCCACCCATGCCGCCTGGTGCCATGCAACCTGGCGGCGTGCCGGGGGCGGAGGCCGAGGCCGGTTTCGGCGCGCTGTTACAGCGCGCGGTGGTGGGTCTGGGAGTGGGGGCGGCGGGACTGCCCGGAATGGCCGTGGCGGGCTTCGGCGCAATGTCGATCGCTTCGGCGGGGGCAGTGCCGCTGGAGGCGATGGTGGCCCTGCCAGGCGAGCCGCCGGAAGTGACCGTCCCCCTGCCCACCCTGCTGCCGCTGCGCGAGGGTGAGCAGGCGATGCTTCCGGCCGACGATGTGCCGTTGCCCGACATCTCGCAGGGGGGCGTCCCCGAGACGCTCCAGGCAGCGCCCGCCATGCCGACGGCGTCGCTGCCCGCGCCGCCGCCGCCGGCCGTGTTTGCCCAGGCACCGGCGGGCCAAGGCACGGCGGGGCAGCCGCCCGAACTGGTCAGGCTCTCGGCCAGCGAGAAGCCGATGGCGGCCACGCTGCAGCAGGCCGCCGCGCCGCCCGCGCTGTCCGGCGCGGCCGCCGATGCAACCCCCGTCCCCGAGGCGGCCGCCTTGGTCGACGCCCATCCCCTCCCGCTGCCCCCGGCGCCGCCTACCGCCGGCCAGGCACCCCCCGTCTACCTGGCGTTGCCGCCCGGCATCGTGCCGCGCCTGGTGCCGGCCAAAGCCAGCCCGCAGCCTGTGGCCGACATGCCGCGGGCCATGGCCGATCGCACCCGGCCGCCGCTGGCCAGCCCCGGCGTGGGGCCGCCTGCCGAACCCGCCAGTGCGGAGGCCGCGCCCGCCGCCTGGATCGACCCTGCCCCCCGCGCGCCGTCCCTGCCGGTCACCGCCATCCCCGGGGCGAAGTCGCAGGCTTCACAGCCGGTTGAAGGGCTGGCCCCGGCGCCCCCTGACAGCCCCGAACCTGCGGCGCCGCTGCCAATAACCGCGCCCGCCCTCGTGGCCAGCGAACCGGCCCACATCGCGCCGCCCAGCCCGACCCGCCAGGTGCTGCCCATCACCATCGCCATGCTCATCTCGGCCGGCACGACGCCCACGCTGACTGTGACGCTGGAGCCGGGTGAGATGGGTCAGGTGGAAATCCGCGTCGGTCGCGATGCCGATGGCACCACCCTGCGGCTGATCGCCGAACGGCCTGAAACCACGGCGCTGATGCAGCGCGACGGGCGCGAACTTCAGCAGGGCCTGGCGCAGAGCGGCATCCGGCTCGCGGCCGACGCCATCAGCTTCGAGACCGCGGGCGGCGGTTCGGGCCAGCCGGGCGAACGGCCGGCGCCGCCCGACCCCGGCCCCCGCCCCG
>JACMRO010000248.1 GCA_014376425.1 Rubritepida sp. | reverse complement strand
GGCGGAGGCGATGGGGGCCGACTTCGCCTATATCGGCAGCGCCTTCATCCCGACCGACGAGGCCCGGGCGGTGGAGGGCTACAAGGCGATGATCACCCAGGCCGGGGCAGAGGACATCGTCTACACCAACCTGATCACCGGGGTGCACGGCAACTACCTGAAGCCGAGCATCCGCGCGGCCGGGATGGACCCCGACAATCTCGCAACCTCCGACGCCAGCGCGATGGATTTCGGCTCCGGACGGACGAAGAAGTGGAAGGATATCTGGGGCAGCGGCCAGGGCATCGGCGCGGTGAAGCAGGTGCTGCCGGTGGCGGCGCTGGTGGACAGGCTCGCGGGCGAATACGACCAGGCACGCGCCCGGCTGGGCGGCCATTCGGCCCTGGTCAATCCGGCCTGGGGGCGGCGGGTTCCCGCAGCTGGTTGAGGATGTCGGCCGGGTGGGCGCCGGCCTGGCGCATCGCCCGCAGCGTGGCGGCATGGTCGCGCTTGGCCAGGCGCCTGCCGTCCGGGCCCGCGATCAGGCGGTGGTGTTCGTAGAGCGGCGCGGGCAGCCCCAGCAGGTGCTGCAGCAGGCGGTGCAGGTCGGTGACGCGCAGCAGGTCGTCGCCACGCGTCACCAAAGTCACGCCCTGCGCCGCATCATCCACCACGACGCAGAGGTGGTAGGCGAAAGCGCCCGAATTGCGCCGCAGCACGACATCGCCCAGCGCCGCGGGCATGCAGCGGAAGCGGCCATGGTGGCGGTCGGTAAAATCCAGCACGGCGGTCGCGGCGCGCTGCACGTCCAGCCGCCATGCATGCGGCTCGCCCGCGGCGACGCGGCTGGCGGCATCGGGCAGGGCCCGGCAGGTGCCGGGGTATAGCGGGCCTTCGGGCCCCTGCGGTGCCGCGGCTGCCGCGATGTCGGCGCGGCTGCAGAAGCAGGGGTAGAGGAAGGGGCGCAACTGCTCCAGCGCCGCCGCATGCTCGGCCGTATGGGCGGATTGCACCCGCACCGGCCCATCCCACCCGATGCCGAGCCAGGCCAGATCCTCCTGTATCCCCGCCGCGTATTCCGGCCGGCAGCGCGAGTCGTCGATATCCTCGATCCGCAGCAGGAATTGGTCGCCGCGCTCGCGGGCGAACAGCGCGGCATAGGCATGGCCCAGATGCAGATACCCGGTCGGGCTGGGGGCGAAGCGGGTGGTGTGGCTCAGCGCGGCTTCTCCGGCGAGGGCAGCAGGCGGCCGTGCTTGACCAGCAGGTCGACCAGCGCCTCGGTCAGCAGCTCCTCCATCTTGCGGTCACGCTCAGCAGCGAGGCGCTTGAGGTTCTGGCGCAATCCGCTGGGGACCCGGAAGAAGAGCTGCGCGTCCTTGGCGCCGCCCAGCGCGCTCTCCACCGTGTCGGTCACATAGCCGGCGCCGTCGGCCGCGGCCTGCGCCACCACGCCCGCACCGCGCCCCACCGCCACCCCGGCCTCGGAAAGCCGGCCCAGGATGCGTAGGTACAGGGCTTCCTCATCGGGCGGCTGATCGCGTCGGTTCTTAGCCATGGAGGCTCCAATAAAGCTAGCTGGAAATCTTGCAATCAATCTTGCTAAGGATCAGGTTGAGCTCGCCGCCAACCCGCGTCAACAAGGAACGCCGATGCAGACCGCCGACCAACCGCCGCCCGCCCGCGCCTTCTTCGGCACATTGCGCGCCAATGCCCGCCGCCTGGGCGGCCCGGCCGCGCACCAGCTGTTGAAGTTGTGGTTCGCCGGCACCGGGCCGGGCGCGCCGCGGCGGGTGAAGGCCGTGTTCTACGGTGCCCTGGCCTACTTCGTGATGCCGCTGGATGCGGTGCCCGACATCATCCCGGTTATCGGCTGGGGCGATGACATGGCGGTGGTGGCCGCGGCACTCGCCTACGCATCGACCCACATCACCGACGAGGCTCGGGCGCGTGCCGCACGCGTGCACCGGCGAATTTTCGGGGCTGCCTGAGTGCGGGCCACCGGGGGTAGGGACGGCTCCCCGGGGATGGCCCGCTGAGAATAGCCCACTGAGGATGGCCCTTCGGGGATGGCTATCGCGATTGCCCGCCGAGGACGGCCCTTCACGGATGGTCCACCTGGAATGGCTCACAGAAGACGGCCCTTCGCGGATGGTCCACCGGGAATGGCTCGCCGAAGATGGCTCTTCGGGGATGGTCCACCGGGAAGGGACGCCCGGGGATGGCCGCCCTGGGCTGTCCGCTTGGGAATGGCCCTCCGGGAATGGCCAACCCGGCCTCATTCGACAACGGCCAGGAGGCCCGCGCACCCCTGGAGGGCGAGGGTCGGGTACGTCTGCGCCGGTAAGCCCGCGTGGCCCTCCACCTGATCACGATCCAGGGCCAGGTCGCCCCCCGGGGTGGTGCGGCGGCCCCCGCGGCCATTGCCGTCCCGTCTTGCAGCCGCGCCGCCGCCCTGGCATGGCCCGTGCATGAGTCTAGCCCCCCGTCTCGATCTGATCGTCCGCCGTGCGGATGAGCTGCGCGCCCAGCTGGAGACCGCCCAGGGCCCGCAGGTCGCCGCCCTGTCGCGCGAGTTGTCGGGCCTGGACCCGCTGGTCGGCAAGATCGCCGCCTGGCGCGCCGCGCAGGCTGCCCAGGCCGAAGCCCAGGCGATGCTTGCCGATCCCGAGATGCGCGAGCTTGCCGAGGCCGAACTGGCCGACACTCAGGCCTTGCTGCCCGGGCTGGAGCGCGAGATCCGGCTGGCGCTGCTACCGCGCGACGAGGCCGATGCCCGCAGCGCCATCCTGGAGGTTCGCCCCGCCGCCGGCGGTGACGAGGCCGGGCTGTTCGCCGCTGAGCTGTTCCGCGCCTACCAGCGCTACGCCGAGACGCAGGGCTGGCGCTGGACGTTGCTCGAATTCGACGAGAACGAACTGGGTGGCGTGAAGAACGCATCCGCCGAAGTCGAGGGCACGTCGGTTTTCGCCCGCCTCAAATTCGAAAGCGGCGTCCATCGCGTGCAGCGCGTGCCGTCCACCGAATCACAGGGGCGCATCCACACCAGCACCATCACCGTCGCGGTGATGGCGGAGGCTGAGGAAGTGGATGTGCAGATAAACGAGGGCGACCTGCGCATCGATACCTACCGTGCCCAGGGCGCCGGCGGCCAGCACGTCAACAAGACCGACAGCGCGGTGCGCATCACCCATATTCCCACCGGCACGGTGGTGGCGATGCAGGAGGAGCGCAGCCAGCACAAGAACCGCGCCAAGGCGATGAAGGTGCTGCGGGCGCGGATCTACGAGGCGCAGCGGGCCAGGCTCGACGCAACCCGCAGCGCCGAGCGAAAGGGCCAGGTCGGGACTGGCGACCGCAGCGAGCGGATACGCACCTACAATTTCCCCCAGGGGCGGGTGACCGACCATCGCATCGGTCTGACCCTGCACAAGATCGACCGTGTGATGCTGGGCGAGATGGACGATATCATCGAGGCGCTGATGGCCGAGGATGAGGCGGCGCGGCTTGCGGCGGCGGAAGGATGACGCCCGGCGATAGCCCAGGGGATAGTATCGGCGCGTGGCTCTGCCAGGCCGGCCAGGTGCTGCGCGCGGCGGCCATCGATCAGCCGCGGATGGAGGCACGCTGGCTGCTCGGCCACGCCATGGGCGCCACCGCCGAGACGCTGCTGCGCGACCCGCGCGCGGCGGTGCCGGCCGATGCCGCCGCGCGCTTCACCGCGATGCTGGCCCGGCGGGCGCGGCGGGAGCCGATGGCCTACATCACCGGCCAGACCGGCTTCTGGGGCCTGGACCTGGCTGTTTCACCGGCCACGTTGATACCGCGCGCCGATTCCGAGGTGCTGGTGGAAGCGGCGCTGGAACACGCGCCGCATGCGAAACGGGTGCTGGACCTGGGCACCGGTACCGGCTGCCTGCTGCTGGCGGTGCTGTCCGGGCTGCCCGCCGCCACGGGGGTCGGCATCGACATCAATCCCGCGGCGGCGGCGTTGGCGCGGCGCAATGCCCGGGCGCTGGGCCTGCCGGCGTGCTTCCTGGCCGGCGACTGGGGCATGGCGCTATCCGGCGGCTTCGACCTGGTACTGGCCAATCCACCGTACATCGAGGCCGCCGCCATTGCCGCATTGGTGCCCGAAGTGGGCATGTACGAGCCCGTGGCGGCCCTGGATGGGGGAGCCGACGGCCTGGGTGCCTACCGCGCCATCCTGGCGGACCTGCCCCGGCTGCTGGCGCCGGGCGGCATCGCGGTGCTGGGGCTT